>CABUTY010000012.1 GCA_902494595.1 uncultured Porphyromonadaceae bacterium
CCCTCAGGCATTTCTTTGAGGTTGATTACATCAATCATAAAACGAATCTCAGCTCCTTGCTGACCCTTAAATTTCAATCATTCGAAAATGCACATTTACTTTGTGCGTGAACTATAAATTTGGTATTGATACCCATGATTATGTCGCTGCAATTGCCCCTCGGGCTCTATTTATATCCGAAGGTGCGCACCAGTGGGGTGATGGACAGCCAGACCCATCGGATGAAAGATTTGCAGCTGAGCTGGAGATTTTCAAGGATAACTATATGAAAAATGCCGGCACGGACATAGAGGTGCTTCTCTTTGAGGAAAATGGCGGTCGCCACTGTTTCCCGGCAGGAGTAAAAGAGCGGGCTTACTTATGGCTTGATAAGCATTTGAAAAAAGATAATCATAACCAACAAAGCTATAAGGGAAAAGCTGATTAACACAACTTATGAACCGATATCTCATTTTTATATTAGTTCTCTTTCTCGCGCTGGGAGCAACAGCCAAAACAAGAAAGGATTATCCTCGGGCAGAAATCAGGGTCAGCTATAATTACCACGAAGAATTGATGCGAGGCAATGTGGAATATGCCGAGCATGATATCCCTATGCTCTTACTCGCTAATTCAAATCAGTCAAAGTTCTACAGCCCCCATACTGAGTATAAGGATTCACTTGAATCCACTCCTTCCGGAAGGGCCAAGGCAAAACAGATATTTGACATCGCCATGACGAAATACATCGAATCAAAGGATGAGAGTGCCCTAAATTCTGTTGTTTACCACACATTTATATATGTGTTTAAGGATAATAAACTGGAGAAAATGACAGTATATGACAAAGCAGGGATAACTGAAAGAGGCGTATACGAAGAGCCATATTCCGAACTCGCATGGGAGATAGGCGATTCCACAAAGACAGTTTTGGGATATGAATGTATCAAGGCATCGGCTTATTACCACGGTCGGAAGTGGACAGCCTGGTTCGCTCCGGAAATTCCGGTACATGATGGGCCGTGGAAACTGCGCGGACTTCCGGGACTTATTCTGGAGGCCACAGATTCGACAGGGCATCACAGTTTTGTTGCTGACGGAATCGAAGAGTCGACGCAGCCGATGTACCCTATATACAGCAAAGAGGACTATGACGATATGAGTCGGCTCGACATGCTGCGCAGTCTGAGAAATTACCGGGACAATTCTCATGCAATGACTAAGGCGGCGACAGATGGTATGCTCGACCTCGGACCGGATGCCCCTACACAGACAGAATACGATTATCTTGAAACAGATTACAGATGATTATGATTAGAAATACTATAATTTTACTGGCCGTTTTATTCGCCACACCTTTATCGGCGCAAAAGGCTCAGATAAAGGTAGGTTATGACTATGAAGTCAACAATGGGGGGCAGGTTCGTAAGGACGACTACATATTATTGAGCGGTAAGCAAGGCTCGATGTTCTATAATCCTACGGCACTGTGGATGGACATCAATTCAAAGGACGATGCCGCATGTCAGGCTTACGGTGCTATGGCGTCAGCATTGCAGGATGCCGGTCGAGGGGACGAGGTGCCAAATCGTTCTGTGAGTATGTATGTGTTCAAAGATTTTGAGAAGCAGGTGCAAACTGTCTATGACGATTACAGCGATCAGTTCGCCAAGTACAATGAACCTTTCGGGGAAATGCGATGGGAAGTGGTTGCCGATTCCACGAAAACAATCCTCGGATATGAGTGCTTGATGGCAAAGACAGCATATCATGGACGCGACTGGACAGCGTGGTTTACTCCCGAAATACCGGTTCAAGACGGTCCATGGAAATTTACAGGACTGCCGGGACTGATTCTTATGGCCACAGAGTCGCAAGGGATGCATTCGTTTACCGTAAATGGCATAGAGGCAACCGAACAGGAAATTCCTGGAATGGTGCGGGATGACTGGTACCATAAGGAAGACCGCATAAAGTATCTTCAGGGGAAGTATCGTCATCTTCAAGATCCGTTTGCCGACCTTGCAGGAGGAAACCTTCCCGCAAATGCAAAGGTTTTTGTCAACGGCAAGGAGACAACCGTTGACGAGGTGCGTAACCAATCCCGTAAAGTTCTGGATAGCGGTTATGATTTCCTTGAGACCGATTACAGATGATTATGAAAAGATTACTGACATATATTCTTGGGGCATCCGCCTCAATGATAGCATACGCAGACAAATGGATCAAGGACGCGGAACCGGCCATATTGGAAGTGCATTATACCCGCACCGAGGTATATGACACCACCAAACGGGCTTCTCGTTTTACGAAGGATCCTGTGATGTTGCGCATTGGAAAAGATAAATCCGTTTTCTGTGGGGTAAAGCGACTATGGAAGGATTCAATCATGGCTGTAGACCCTGCCACATATTGGGAGATTGACAGGGCGAGAGTAATGAGTGACAAGAGGGACGATACTCAACTGTTGTCCGGTCATTATTGGAGCTATATCTACAAGAATATCCCTGAAGGAAAGGTGACAGAGAGGGCTTATTTTGATATGGAGCGATGGCAATATTCAGAGGATTGGGAAAAACCGGCATGGAAGATTACGGATGAGTCGAAAGAGATAATCGGATATCAGTGTTTCAAGGCCGTAACTGATTACCGAGGCCGCAAATGGACGGCTTGGTTCGCACCGGAAATACCTGTGCAGGAAGGTCCATGGAAACTTTGCGGACTTCCCGGTCTAATTCTTGAGGCTTACGATAATAATATGGAGTATCATTTTGAGGCTGATGGACTGACGCAGAATCCTAACTCTGAGGTCGGTATTTTCACCTATGACGACCGACGAGGGCGCACCACCGTAACCCGGGACAAGTTTTTCAACAACTGGTGGAAATATAAGCACTCCAATTTCGGCGCAAAGATGAATGCTGCCTACGGAGTCGGGCCTAAAGCCACACCAGAAGACAACAAGCCAAGAGTAGTGCATGGCGATAAAGAGGAAACAAATTATCCACACGACCTATGAACCGATTTGTCACATATCTGCTATTTCTCGTTGTATCGGTTAGTTCCGTTGCGCAGGTCAACGTTACCGGCAAGGTCATTGACAAGGAGAACAATGAGCCGCTGACAGGGGCTTCGGTCATTGTCAAGGGTGCTGACGGCAAAATAAAGAAATTCGCCTCGTCAAAATCGGACGGAGGCTTCTCTATGACAATGCCGTCTGTAAATGGCTGCCGTCTGGAAGTTACCATGATGAGCTTTGCCAAACAGTCGATTCCGCTTGACAGTGTGGATTTTCCGTTGACCGTTTATATGGAGCCGGGAACAACCTTACTCAAAGAGGTGACGGTAAAGGCCGACCGCATACGGGAGCAGGGCGATACCATCACCTACAATGTCGGCAGCTTCGCCCAGCAGCAGGACCGCTCAATCGGTGATGTACTGAAGCGTATGCCGGGAATAGATGTGGCAAACAACGGCAAGATACAGTATCAGGGCGAGGACATCAACAAGTTCTACATCGAAGGCTCAGACCTTCTCGGAGGAAAATACGGCATAGCCACCAACGGCATAAGCCATGAGGATGTGGGCGCCGTCGAGGTCATGGAGAATCATCAGCCGATGCAGGTGCTGTCGGGTATCTCATTTTCCGACAAGGCCGCCATCAACCTCAAACTGAAAAACAAGGCGAAAGCCACGTGGACTTTCCACGGCGATGCCGGAGGAGGCTGGTCGTGGCAACCCAAAGGTGCTATATGGGACGGCGAACTGTTCGCAATGGCTGTGATGCCCGGTTTCCAGAACATTACCACTCTGCGCACCAACAACACGGGCGAGAACCTTTCATCGTCAAGCACCGATTTCTTCGCAGACCGCAGGCAGACCGGACTCAGCCAATATGTAGGTGTAGGTTTGCCCGGAGTGCCGTCACTGAGCGACAAACGGACGCTGTTCAACCGCTCTTTCCTCGTATCCACCAACAGCCTGTGGAAACTGAAAAACGGCGAGTTCAAGGCAAATATAGATTACTCCTTCAACCGAGTGACAGCCGACGCCTCGAATATCACGACATATTTTCTCGACGAAGGTAACCGCATAATTACCGAGAACCGCAGCGGCACGGAACATACCCACTCGCTGAGCGGCAAGTTCATCTATGAGCTTAATCAAAAGACGGCGTTCATCAACAACACGCTCCAGACAAATATCGACTGGGACGATGTGAGCCTCGCCACAACCGGCTCAATACCCAACGGACAGTCCGCCGATATGCCGGATTACTATGTCAGCAACAAGTTCAAGATGATAAAGCGCTTCAAAGGCAAACATCTTGTGACATTCCAGAGCGTGAACGAATGGGAATCACTGCCGCAGACGCTCAATCTTGATATGAATGGGGAGCAGTTCCGGCAAAAAATTTCCGACCATGCTTTCTATACACACGAGAGCGCGGCATACGCCTTCAATATAAAGGGCGTGACTCTGAGCCTCGAAGGAGGTATAAAGGGGTATCTACGCTCGATGGACTCGCAACTTCCGAATCTGCCTCAGGAACTTCCGGGGCTGACTGAAAACGTGGTCAACACAAACTATCTCACCGTCTATGCGACACCGAAGTTTGAATACTGGGTGCGCAGGGTGAACCTTTCGCTCAACCTGCCCGTAAGCTATGCCCATTATAACTTCGATAAGGCGATTGCCAACCGCGACGAGGTCTATTTCTCCCCGTCGCTAAGTTTCAACTGGAAGCCGAACAACCGCTTTTCGGGTACATTGCACGGAGGTCTGGGTCGCTCGCCGATGAATCTCAACCTTATCCATCCCGGACTCATAATGACGAACTACCGGACTCTGAAATCGGGTGTGGATAATTTCTACAATTCTTCATCGCAGAACGTGTCGGCAAGCGTCAGCTACAAGCACACCCGCCACGGTCTGTTTGCCAACGGTATGGTGATGCACTCATGGAGCCACGTTCCATATACTATGGCACAGCAGCTTTATGGCGACTATGTGGTCTATAGCTATGCCGACGCCAAAAACGACGGCAAAACATTTATGGCGATGGGCAACATCGGCAAGACCCTCGACTTCATGCGCGGAAGCTGCAATGTGAACGGCTCGTTCAGCCGCAATGAGTCCCATCTTCTTTCACAGCAACAATCCGTCAACTCGGTCAGCACCGGCTGGAGTGTAGGCGGCAAAATCAACGGTAATCCATGCCGATGGTTCAGTTTCGATTACCGCATCGACTACTCCGACAGCCGTCTGACGATGAACGGACAGAGCGAATCGTGGCTCTCGACGATGGAAAACGAACTGAGCCTGACATTCATTCCACACCGCAAATGGCAATGGACGGTCAGCGGCGAGCATTACCGCAACGAGCTTACCGAACATAACTATAAGAATGTGGTGATGCTCGACACCAGACTGACCTTTCAGCTCAACAAGAAGATCGAGTTTGCCGCCTCGCTCACCAACATACTCAACAAGCGAAGCTACAACTATACCACATACTCGCAACTCTCATCCTTCGAGAGCTGGAGACAGCTCCGTGGCCGTCAGCTCCTATTCTCGATAACACTAAGAAAATAAGAAATATGAATCCTTTGATTTTCATTCCACTACTCGGAACTATTATCGGAACTATAATCGGCGCCCGCGCCCATAAAAACTACAAACGCAGAAAAGAAAACTCTAAAAAATGAAGAAAATACTTTCCTTACTTTTATTGTGCCTTGTGGCTATAGCCGCAAGCGCACAGCAGAAAGCCGACATCGAGGTCAGCTATGAGGCTCATCATCCCAATCTTCGCAACGGCAAAGATGATCTGACAAGCCAGTATATATTGCTTGCCAACTCTGATGAGTCAAAATTTTACTCACCAAAAACAGAGTATGTCGATTCGCTTAAATCAACACCTGACGGAAAGGCAAAGTTGGATGAGATGACACGCAATGCCTATCTCGGTGGAAAACTGGACGATATTCCCCGCTCCGACGGCTCGTACTATGTTGTCAAATCCGGAAACAAATACACATATTATGACAACTCCGGCCTTGAAAAGTATGTGTACGAGGAGCCCGTTGCCGAACTTGGCTGGGAGATTGGAGATTCGACCAAAACCATTCTTGGGTATGAATGTGTAATGGCTTCCGTTAACTATCATGGTCGCAGATGGACTGCGTGGTTCTCGTCGGAAATACCCGTAATCGCCGGACCTTGGAAACTCACCGGACTGCCGGGGCTGATATTAGAGGCGACCGCCGACGGCAATCAATACAGCTTTATCGCAACCGGCATACAGCAGACCGACAAGCATATAACGCCTATATATCTTGCGAATGATTACGAGAAAACTGACCGTATCAAATTTCTCAGAGCGCGGCGCAGCTTCCTTGACAATCCGCTCGGAAAAATCAACGCACAGTTTGCCGGCTCAGGCGTTTCAGTCAGCAAAGTCCAAAACGAAGACGGCAGTGACGCCTCAGGTTCTCTCTTTGTCCCGGCATCCGTTGTTGACCTGATTGAAACAGACTATCATTGAATTACCTTACCCTCTGGGCATTGACTACAGCATTACAACCGTCAGCCTTTATGCTTGATAAAATAACTAAATTAAGAATATGAACAAATTTTTATGCTCTCTCGTTGTGCTGATGATTGCCGCGATTCATCTGAATGCGGCCAATCAGTTGACACCGGCACAGAAAGCCTCCATCGTTACCAAGTTTGGTACGGAAGTAAAGTATAATTTCGCGCATATGGACAAATTGCCGTGCAACTGGGATAGCCTCTATATGGCACATTTGCCCAAAATCGTAGACACTCCTACCGATGAGGCTTTTCTCGACAGTCTGAAACTCCTGTGTGCCACTCTTAAAGACGGACACACTTCCGTCTGGTGTAGTAAACCATCTGTCAGGAATTGGACGCTTCCATTCTTTACAAAAAGGTTCGGCGACCGCGTTTTTGTTACAGATGTCATTACAGATAAAATGATAGCGGCAGGATTAAGATCCGGCACCGAAATACTCGAGATGGACGATATGCCGGTGATTGAATACGGCGAAAAGAACGTTATTCCATATTTCCCTTCCTCCACTCCCCAATGGTCGCAATCTGCCGCTTTCTTCGGCGGTCAGTTGACAAATGGCCCTGCTGATAAATCGGTGAAAGTCAAGTTTAGAAACGCTCCCGACAGTGTTTTCACCCTGAACGTGGAGCGTGATATGAATTGGCAATACAATCCTTATAACAAACGGGTTGTTTCACACAAAAAATTACCCGGTAATATCGGATATATTAAAATACCCTCTTTCCAGCAGGGACTGTTCGATCACGAAAAATTTATTGAAGTGTTTGATTCGCTTGAAAATGTATCTTCTTTGGTGATAGATATTCGTGATAACGGAGGCGGCAACTCTACCTATGGCGATTTTATTCTCAGGCTTATTTGCCCTGATACAATCCCGGCTCTCGAATGGTCTTCTCCTAAATATATCCCCGTGATGAAAGCATGGGGCAAAACCGTTGAACCGTATATCGAGAAAGGGAATCCGCTTATTCCGTTCTCGGCTCAACACGCAGAAATCCCCAAATTTGAAATTCCCGTAGTGCTTCTTGTAAACAGCAATACATTCTCCGCGTCAGAAGATTTTGCAGCTACGTTTAGAGCTGCTAAACGAGGCAAAATTATAGGCACACCGACAGGAGGCAGTACCGGCCAACCAATTATGATAGATCTCGGTTATGGCTATATGGCAAGGATATGTGCCCGTGATGAATGGTTACCCGATGGCACAGAGTTTATCGGTGTCGGGATTATTCCCGATGTCGTTGTCGAGGAATCAGAAAGCATTTTATCCGGCAAAGATAACGTGCTTGAAGAAGCATTGAAGCTATTGAAATAACGTGTAACAGCAACTCATACAATATGGAAGCCTCGGCAGTGATGTCGGGGTTTTCTTATAATATACGACTCTATACTCTCAAATTCCGAGGTACAGAGGACAGAAAATGATAAGTGCGATTATTAGACCTATAAGATATCTTGCGAATCGGTAATGAACTCTTTTTTTGAGCCATTCTGAATCAGATATGCCTACTCCAATGAAAGTCACAATGATAGCTGTAAGCACAGTGAGAAATATTCCGTATTCCATAATCCTGAAGAATTTTAATTATAACAACATTGAGTAAGAATTAGTTTGATGCTTCCGTTAACAGTAAAATCCAAGCAGTTGACTATGTGAATGGATTATATTCATATAAGAATACATAGACAGAGAGGATATGCCCTAAAGATAAAAGCATACCCTCTCATTTAATCAGAGTATATAAAGAACTGCTAATTCCATGCAGCGGCGGGTGTAGAGACCTTTGTGCCATTTGCCTTTGTAGCGGCAATGGGAGGTGTAGGACTTGAAGATGTCGCGGTTGCCGGATTTCAGCTTTTTGAGGACGCTGGACTTGTTGACGACTCCGGGGCCACAGTTATAGGCGAGGCAGGCTAAAAGAATGGAATCCTTGCCATATTGGGAATATAAGGCGCAGAACTTGCGGAGATCTTTTCGCAACAGTGCGTCAGCCTGTCTTTCGGTGAGCTGCACTCCACGGCGGTAAGGTTCTCCCGGCTGGACTTGGTGACCGTAGCCGACATAAGGCCAGTGCCGAGGCTTATGGAGCGTCTCAAAATGCTTGATTATCAGAACTGCCCGTTCAAATAGCGGCAGTTCCATTATACTTCGCTTTGCGGCGAAAGCCGGCGAAGAGACAGTAACGGCCACTATCGCCATAAGGAAATACAGGAGCTTCTTCATCGTATAATCGGGGTTACAGGTCCTACAATCGGGCCGACGATTCCGGGGGTGTCGCCGCCGTCATCGTCGCTGCTGTCCTTGCCGTTGAACTCAAAGGTCTGTTCCCACGGGGTCGAATTGAAGTTGTCTTCAATTACAATCAGGAGTTTATGAGCCTGAGAGGATTTTGCGGTATATGTCAGCCTGAAGGTCTTGCTTTCCAGAAGCACACGGTCATTGTTTACCAGCACCGGGCCGTCAACCAGTTTGAGAGTACCTTCGCCGTCATATTGGAAGTAGCGGATTGTGTAAAGAGTGTTGGAGTAGTTGCCCTCCGGCTTTATCTCAAAACGTAGCTCAACTGTTTCGCCCTGCTTGATTTTGTCGCCGTAGGGCATCACTTCCACTGTGAACGGATAAGACTGCTGCACATCAAGGTCATCGGAACATGAAGTGAGCGCGAGGACGATTGCAAAGAGAGCTATCCAGAACCCGAAGAATCGGGCAGGAGTAAGGCGCATTGCGCCAATCTTATTGAGGATTGTATTCATTATTCAGAGTCTTAATTTAGTGTTATTGGAGATTTTAGGCTGTGTAGCCATCAGGTAGTCATTCAAATCCTTGTGTTCAGGATATAAAGCTGATTTGTCAGCTACCTTGTCGCCGAACTCCCGGCAAAGTCTTGAAAAGGCGTTTCGCCCTGCATCGTCATTGTCGAGATAGCACAGAATCAGAGAGTAATCCGAAAGAGGCGTTATCGCCTTGCCGACATTGGCAACCGAGTTAAGCACCACCGAATCCATACCGTCATTGAAGCCCAGCCTCTCAGCGGAAAGAAAGTCGATGAACCCCTCGAACACGTTGCATCTTGCATTTCCACCGGCGATATGCGATATTGCCTTCGGAGGATAAGAGAGCTTGGCAAAGGGATTGCGCAGCTCAAATCCATGTTCGACATTCTCAAAGCCGACGGCATAATAATCTCTGCCGTACAAACGGTAATCGACCTGAACACAATACTGTCGGGCCAGATTCTCCGGGATTCCGCGCCCCGCGAGATAGTTCAGCAACTTCCGGGAACACAGCGGCCCCACCTCGATATTCTCAAATGTCGGTTCCGGTCTGACTTTCGGCATAGGCTCCGGTCTGTAACCGTCGGGCATCGGGATTTTCATAATCTGCGAGATATATTCAGCCTGTCTGATAAAGTCATCACTGCCAATCATTTCTCCGGCAAGAGTGAATATGTCGCCGCCTTTCCCGATACCATAGTCGTACCACAGATTATTATAGCCTATATGCAGGGAGGCTTTTCTCTCACTGCGGTACGGAGCCAGAAACCAGAATCCCTTGCGGTCTTTCCCTTTCATCTCCGCGCCTAAATGCAGCATGAAATCAAGCAGGGATATACACTTGAAATATTCCTTGTCCATGTCTCACATACGGAATTTTCGTTGCGGCTTCGGTGCATCCGGCTTATGACGAATGTCAATCTTGCGGATGGCAGACATTTCAGAGGCGATAAACCGGTTCAGTTCCGACATACTGCAACTGCCCGTCAGCTCGTATGCAAGGTCATATATTCCGCCATAAGCTCCCGATTTTGTATCACGCCACAAATTTGTTTCCGTGTTTATGACCATAGTCGGTGCGTAATTGTCATCGTATGGAGCATTGTAAATGCGCAGATTGCCGTCGGCTGCTACCGGGTGTTCCTGCCCAAGAGCCTTCATAAACTCCGTAAGCGGAATGTTTTTTATATCGAGGTCTATTATTGTCGGCATGGATTATTCGATTGTGAGTTTAACGTGTACCCCGAACTGGGTCAGAAAATGGCCTGTGTCGTTGCCGAACACGAACCGTTCCTTTATATGGGCACCGAGAGCCAGCCTGTCCGAAAGATAAAAGTCAGCCGAAAGGGTCAATGCGCCGCCATAGATGAAGGCATCCCCGTTCCTGATTGTGGAGCCGTCGGAGAGGGTGTGCTTACCCCAGTTTACCGTCTCATATCCTCCGAGAACCCACACACCTCCATATAGGTGGAATGTCTGTGAATAGTCGCTGACAATATGGAGATTATACCCGACCTCTCCCGTGAACTGCGCCACAGGGATGCGTCCTTTCTCGCCGTAGGGCTTATAGTTCTGGAGATATTCTCCACCGAAAGACCAAGTGTTTGCATTACCCTTGAACACGGAATAGAATACTCCGAAATCATATCCGCAGTTGCGTGAGTTGCCGGTATAGAAACCGTTTACCATGTCGGCACGGACTTCGATGGCCGACATTCCGGGAAGGCATCGCTGGGCCATTGCCCGCCCTCCGAAGAGGGTGAGCATGGCAGCGATTATCATTATCGCTTTTTTCATAGTTTACGTTTTACTGAATTGATAACTCGTCAATTACATTTGCGCGGACAATATCGCCGTTCTCGACCACGAAAGACTGATTGCGGCCCCCTTCCTTCTCCGCGACCTCGATGACAAGCTGCTTGTCGTCGGGGATAGTGAATTTCTCAAGGGCAAACACCGTTCTCTCCGATTTCTTGCCGCTGACCACCGTCACATAGTTCTGGGCGCGTAGCGGTTCCAATACCTGCTCTTGCATGGCAGTCCGCTTGACCACCTTCTTATCGACTATCTTGAACGAGATGTAATCAATATCGAAAGCGATATTCGATGTATTCTTCAGTTCAGTGTGGAAATAGAGAAGACCGTTGTTGGTGTATATGCTTTTCAGAATGAACTGCACACCGAAACGCTTGGAG
>CABUTY010000013.1 GCA_902494595.1 uncultured Porphyromonadaceae bacterium
CGATCCGTACTCAACCGTTTCGACAAAACGGTCTCCAGCTGGAAAGGGTGGAATCTGTTGGCGTTCCATGTGATATTCCTTAAACATATTAACAATTTCAAAAAGTCAAGATGACTTCAACATCTCGGATGTTAAATCGATAAGAATATTGTTAAAAATTCCTTGGATTATATTCCTTCTTTCACAACCCACTCGCCGGCTTTGGTTGAGCCTTTACGGGAGAGGGTCCCAGTTTGTTGCAGTCGATTTGTAATCTTTTGGACTCCTCTTTTGGTCATGTTCAGGAAGCCGGCAATCCTATCCAGCGTTAATCTTGGGTCTGATTTCAGCAACATTAATACCTTTTGATCTGATGAACTTCTGGTGAACTCTGGTGAACTCAATAGTGAGGTCAGCCTATCTTCCAGTGAACCTTTATTGGATTTCTGATGAACTGAATCGTGTTCTCCATCACTTTCCGGTGAATCTTTCAGTCCATCCCCCATTTTTCCCTTACTTTCTTGGGTATCGCTTACCTCAATAAGGTCTTCTGGATTTCCATAAAGCAATTTCATTGCCTCAATGTCGGGCTGGTGTCCCTCAAAACCAAGTGTGAGCGTTGTACGGTCAACGCCACCTGAGGTTGTCACTTCCAACTTGGGTTCGCAGTGATATACACTCTGCCACGTATTGAATATTCCCTGAAGTCCGCTTCCGGCACGTTCTCCATACTCCACCATCGCAAGCATCTTCATCATCACTCCGTTGCGGGAATTGGATGCGTTGTCCTGCAAAGCCTCGGTCAATGACACACGCATACTGCCGGGATTGGCGAACTTAAAGCCTTCTGCACTTTTCTGAACCACCACACCACGCCGACCATAAAAGTCAGCATTTGCCAGCATATTCACCGTAGCCTCGCGTACAGTCGTGTGCAGTGGCGTATCCTCATCCCTGAAATTGCCTTTGAACATAAACGGGACTTTCAGGTCTGCCTGCAATTTCGGTATAACCCTCAGAATGAAGTCGAACACATTGCCACTCCAATCTCCCGATTGAGACGTGATGCGGTCAGTCCAGCAGGCATAGATGCCGTTGGTGCGGTTCTCCTGATAATCGAGGAAATAATTCGGAAAGATAGTGGTAATCTCATATTCATATCCGAACATAAGAAGACCGGCAACGGTCGGATGAAATTTGCCTGTATCCTTGTCCTCCCTGACTGCGCCGATACGACGCAGGAACATAGCATCATCTTCTTTATTCCACAGATGATTCTGACGGATAAGTTTGAATATATTCCGGTAGGATTTGACGGTGTCCGGGCAGAACACAGAGACATCAAGGTCGGTAAGCAGCTTATTATCATCGGTCACAAGCGACGAATCCCTTATCATCAGCGATACCTCTTCGAGCGAACAGTGATAGTCTCCTTCAAAATTCCGGCGATATGTTCCTGTACGTGGGTCAGAACCGACATACACAGGCCGGGATGTGCGCTCTGCACGTGGCACATTAATCACAATCACATCCTTCCCTTCGAGTTTTTCCGGGACAGCCATACTGTCAGTAAGAATATTGCTGCTCACCTTCTGACGGTTGTTGACTGTATTCCAGAAATCCTTCATCAACTTATGAACATCATCAAGTCCTTCGACATAAAGAGACCCGTCTTTGGCGTTTTCCTTTACTCCAAGCACAATCACACCGCCCTCGCTATTTGTAAAGGCTGAATACGATTCTCACAAAGAGTTGGGCAGACCGCCACGTGCCGACTTGACTTCAAGCCGGGAACTCTCTTTATATGTCATCAGCAATTCAAGGCTGAAAGTTTCAAGAGTCTCCATGTCCAACGGTGTAATAAATGCAAATTTACAAAAATTTCCTGAGATACAGGCTGCTTAAGGGCGCTAATAAAAACACAATTCCACCAAAAACAGAATAACGACACACTGAAAAGCGGCAAGAAATCTCGCTGAAGGACTACTCAATCGTCCAGTGCCGAGCCTTCGCCAACAAGGTCAGTGAATACACCGAGCAGATAGCCGGCATCATCAACGCCAACAAGAAGATGATTGCCAAGCGCAAGAGAGCATAAGTTTAACCCGACCCCGCCAATTCCGGCGGTGGTCACAACACCCCAAGACTATGACACGAATGACCCAGAACGGTATATCGACCACCCAAGCCGGACAGGAACAATACGAGCCCTTTTACTCCGCCCACAGAGGTCGCAGGATAACAAGAGTGATGTACGACTACCGAACTCAGGATGGTGATTTCTTTTCGGTAGTCACTCCAACCCTACGAGAGTGCCGTCACAAACGTGACGAGTGGTTCGCCATACGAAACAGGTAACCAACCTTTAGCTCGGCGAGGCTTGACCGAGCCAATGCCATATCAGTGAAGAAGGCTGTGAAGCGTGATGCTCCATCGCTTTCAATTTTATAAAGATTTCGGCCGCCACAGGCGGCATAAGTGGCCAGAATATTATTTATCTGGTTATTATAGTTTTCTTCCCGTTAATAATATAAAGGCCATTGGGGAGAACTTCGATTGATTCGGCATTAGACAGCAAACGAGAGCCGGAAAGCGTGTATGCCGTGAACCGAACCTCCTCATCGTTGCTTATGCTTTCAATGCCGGAGGTCAGATTGTAGTAGTCAATGGCCTGAAGCCAGCCCTGCAACAAAGATTTGGCACTGGAGGTCTGGGAACTTCGAATCCAAAGGCTCGGAGAAAGAAATTTACCATCAGGTATGAGCCTTTTCGCATCGCTTTCGACACCGCTTATACCACTGCTTGCGCTTGACACGATCAGTCCGATATTCTTGCCGGCCATTTCATTACCATAGTTGAAAAGGAACGTCTGAAGCGGGGCGGCCATATTGCTCCACCATAAAGGTGCGCCGATTATGACGGTGGAATATTGCGACAGATCGACATTCACGGGGTCAATTGCCGGATAGGATGCCGCATCATCGGGATTGCTGCGTATAGCCGCTATCTGCGAGCTGCCTATGGCATAGTTGTCGGCGGCATAGTCGAGTCCCTTTTCAGCCGGTTCGATTTCTATGACATCCGCCTCAATCTTGGCGCGGAGTTCGTTGACAATACGCTCTACATTATTGGTGTAGCTGTAATAGACTATCAGGGTCTTTGCCTGTGCGCCCATTGTCACCATGGTCATCAATATTACTAAAATCAGTTTTTTCATTGGTGGTTCACTTATTTCAGATTATCCTTGAAGAACTTTTCAATGTCGTTGAACGGTATGACATTCAGATTGTCATAGAGGTCGGTGTGGTTGGCGCCGGGAATAATTATCAGACGCTTGTTGTTGCCTTTGAGCCTTACGAAAGCCTCTTCGCTGAAATAGCGTGAGTGTGCCTTCTCGCCGTGAATCAGCAATACCGGGGTCTCAATCTCTCCGAGGAATGTGTCGAGAGGCGTGTTGATGAACGCAAGCGGCGTTGTCTTGGTCCAGCCTGTAGAGCAAGCGGGAGCACGGTCGATATAGCCTCTTTCGGGCGACATATAGAAGTCCCAGTAGTCGAGCAGGAACTGCGGAGCGCCGACAGGTCTCACCTTCGAGAAACCACCGACATACTGCGGCGTCCCGGCAATAGCATCGGCAGTGCGTTGCGCGTTGAGGGCTTCTTTGGTCTTATGTAATTCAGCGGCAGCCACCGGAGCAAACTGATAGCCGTTGTGCATCTGCTCACTCATGTTGTACATGGTCGAGGTGACCGTAGCCTTGATGCGCGTGTCGATGGCCGCTGCGTTGAGAGCCATGCCGCCCCAGCCGCATATCCCTATCACGCCGATACGCTCTGCATCTACCTCCGGGAGTGTGGTCAGATAATCAATCGCGGCAGAAAAGTCCTCCGTATTTATGTCGGGCGATGCGGTGTTACGTGGCTGACCTCCGCTTTCGCCTGTAAACGAGGGGTCGAAGGTGATGGTTATAAAGCCACGCTCCGCCATTGCCTGAGCATAACGTCCGGACACCATTTCCTTTACGGCACCGAAAGGCCCGGCAACAGCCAGTGCCGCCGATTTGCCTTCAATACCTTTAGGTTCATACAGGTCGGCTGCAAGTTCGATACCGAAACGGTTTTTGAAAGTGACTTTCCGATGATTCACCTTGTCGCTCTGCGGAAATTTCTTGTCCCACACCTGAGTCAGTTCCAGATTATTCATATCCATATTTTTTGTTGTTTTCGCTGTCATATTGCCACATAGCGACAATAGTATGACGGACGCAATCGTGAGTTTTATTATCATGCTGCAAATTTACAATGGTTCTCAAACCGGAGAAAACCCGTATTGGGGGATTCGTAACCATCTTTTCGGTTAGTCCGAAATTCCGAAAAACGGGTAATAATACCCCGAAAGGAGATTTTTCCACACCGCCGTTTATTAGTAATTTTGCATTCGTAAAATTAAGCATTATGGCAACCGAGGTAAAAATAGACACGATACAGCACCTTAATGAATATTATGAATTCGAGCATCTGAACCCCATGATTACCGTGGGTCGGTATCAGGGTGACCCCGAACCGGGTGTCACGACATACGATTTCGGCGTGTACGCCATATATATCAAGGAGACCAAAGGCTGTAAGCTGAACTACGGTCTTACCAAATACGACTTCGATGAAATGACGGTTACGTCGTTTGCTCCGGGTCAGAAAGTCACTGCCGTGGTAGAGGACGGCATGGAACAGCCCCGATGGACAGTGCTTGCATTTCATCCCGATTTCCTGGCCCGCACACAGCTGGGCAGGAAAATGTCGGAATACGGATATTTCTCATACAGTAGCAATGAAGCCCTGCACCTGTCGAAAGACGAGGTTGAGCTGCTGAGTGTCGTCCTCTCACTGATTGAAAGGGAAATGAAACACGGTATCGACCGCCACACACGCTCCATTATAATCTCACACTTAGAGGTGTTTCTCGATTATTGCCTCCGCTTCTATGAGCGACAGTTCTATACACGCGAGATTATAAACAGCACGGTGGTGGAAAAATTCAACACCTTGCTTAACGATTATATTTCCGATGACATACAGGAGCAGGGATTGCCGACAGTGGCCTATTTCGCCGATAGACTCAATCTGTCGCCGGGATATTTCGGCGAGCTGGTCAAGACGAGCACGGGAACCACAGCCAAAGACATCATAGCGGAGCGACTTGTCGGTGCGGCGAGAGAATTGCTCAATGACCTGACACTTTCTGTCACACAAATCGGCGATAGACTCGGTTTCGAGTATCCGCAGCATTTTGTCCGCTTCTTCAAACGGCGCACCGGACGCACTCCGAAGGAATACAGAGCCGTTTCAACAAACTGAATAACATAAAGAAAGAACGAACGATATGAGACACGAAATCTTTGACAGAGATGTTCGTGGCGAGATGGTATCGCCCAACGACCCCGGATATGACCTCTTGATAACCGACATCTTCGACACGTTGAAGACAGCGACAGAGATGAACACCGGCTACCGCACTCCGGAGGAAGTGCACGAATTCATGGGACGCATTCTTGACAAGCCCATCGACGAGACCACAACAGTGTTACCCCCGTTCTACATCGACTACGGCAAGCCCGTAAAAATCGGCAAGAGATGCTTTATCCAGCAATGCTGCACATTTTTCGGTCGCGGCGGCATAGAGATTGGAGACGATGTGTTCATCGGCCCAAAGTGCAACCTCATCACCATCAACCACGATGTAAACCCCGACAACCGCAGCGCGACATACGGCAAGCCTATCAAAATAGAGGACAAGGTATGGCTCGGAATCAACGCCACGGTACTTCCCGGCGTGACACTCGGCTACGGCTGCATTGTCGGTGCCAATTCTGTGGTGACTAAGGATGTTCCGCCCATGACCATTGTGGCAGGAAATCCGGCCCGCATCATCAAGAAGATAGAACCATAGGAAATTTGAAAGCCTCTCTCGTCTATTCTAAAGACACAATACTTATCCCGTAAGGAAACCGATTTCCCGACAAATCCTGTTTTTTGGTCATGTCAGGAAGTATTAGTAACTTTAATACCGCAATCGCGGTATCGCCCAAGGTCGGGCGAAGCCATTTAGTCCGCATTTTTCGGTGGTTTCCATGCCGGAGAGGTCTGACCGGCACCTCTTGGCTCTTCTTATTATATTAAGAACCCTCTCCTAATCTATTTCCCAATCCGTTTAGTTGAGACACAAGCATCCACAAGAATGAGCAAGGTATGTTTTTTCATAGGGAAAACCGATATAATCCGTTATAACTATTATCGATGAATATCAGCATATTAGATAAATCAGGCTTTCTATTCAGTTTCTTCTGATTGTATCTTTTTTCGCATTTAGTACACCATAAGTACACCATTTGCCCATTTCGATTGTTAATAGATGTTGTGGGTGATTTTCGTGTCTCACAACCCGTTATTACCTTTGCTCCACAAACACAAAATTAATTCATTATGGGCAGACTGCCAAATAAACAAAAACAAAATCCCAAGCTCATCCAAAGGGAGATGTCAGATGGACGCGCGAGCCTCTGGCTGGAGTATTATCTCGGCCGGAGCGAATCGCCCGTCTATGATGATGACGGCAACCATGTCGTATATGAATCCGGGGCGATGAAAGGAAAACTTAAATACAAGGTGCAGCACCTGCGCAAGAAGGAGGCTCTGAATCTGTATGTGTGGGTTCATCCCCGCTCGGCTCAGAAACGGCAGCAGAACAAGAACACCATCGCCCTTGCCGAGAAGATACGGTTCGAGAAAGAACAGGAGATGCTTGAAGACCGAAAGGGCTACCGCCTGAAAAGGGAAAAGGAGAGTAATTTCCTCAGGTACTTCCGGCAACACCGGGACAATGAAGCGTTCACACTGCCAGTCCGCAGGTCCTACAAATATTCTCTGACACGCTTCATCGAGTATCTTGAGCTAACTCCACGGTTTTCAAAATACAAGGATGTCCTGCCGATGGATGCCGTCACTCCGGACATGGTTCTCGGATACACCAACTATCTCCGGAAGAAATGCACCGGAGAGGGGCCGCGAAAGAATTACCACTGGTTCAAGAAGGTGCTGGCCGATGCGGTTGATGAAGAACTGATAAAAAAGAATCCCTGCCGTGGAATCCGCATAGTGTACGACACAAACATTATGCTGAAGGAGATTCTCACACCGAAAGAGATAAACACCCTCGCGGCGTTCCGATATGACGGCGAACACCGTGAGGTGCAGCGGGCATTTATCTTCTGCTGTTTCACCGGACTGCGGTACTGCGATGTTTCAGAACTAACATTCGCCAATGTCGATTACGAGAGCATGGTGATGAGGTTTAACCAGAAGAAAAGCGCGGGACGCAGCGCACACGCCGCTGTCGTGACGCCGCTCAACGATGAGCTGATAAAGTTGATTGGGCAGCCTAAAGATGAAGATAACCCGAGGGAGAGAATATTCGACCTGCCTCACAAGGGTACGGCGAGAAAGCATCTCGCCCGATGGGTGAAGAACGCAGGAATCAAGAAGAGCATCACGTGGCACTGAGCGAGACACAGTTTCGCCGTAAATCTTCTGAATGCCGGAACCGACATAAAGACAGTCTCCTCTCTTCTCGGACACGCCAGTATAAAGATGACGGAGAAATATCTGCACGTGATTGACCAACGGAAGCAGAAAGCCATAAACAAACTCGGCAAAGTCGCGTTTGACACGGGAACGGCATAATTGCCACTGGCATTTCCGGCGCTTTGGCTCTTTCAGTTGTTATAGAGTTGTGCATACGGCTTAAAAGCACTATCTTTGCATAAGATTCGCAGTCATAATGTAATTGTTTCATCCTGACGCGGATTAGTGGTTGGACATCGGGAGGGATACCCGGTGTCCTTTTTCTCACTGTTGCCCAATCCAATGAAAATGATTATCTTTGCAGGTATAAAAAACTAAACCCGATAGCTTGACGAGTCAGGGGCTACCGGGAATCAACACTGCAAAAGTAGTGCTTTCTTTTGATTAAAACAAATTTTGGCTCATAAAAGATTGTAAAGCAAGTGAAATTCGCCGATTTTCAGAATATATTGTCCCCTGAAAGGCTCAACAGATATGTTGCTGCCTGCGATAATGACATCCGATAAGCCATGTCGCTTTATCGGTTGAATCTTCATCTTTCACAGAAAGTATTTACTTTGTTGAGTTGTTTCGAGGTAGCGTTAAGAAATGCCATTGACCGCGAGCTTACATCTCGGTTCGGAGAGAACTGGCTCCGTGATTCAGTATTGGCGGGAGGCATATTCGATATTGCCAGTTGTCGGGATAGTGCGCGAATAATAACCAAGGCTTTCAACCGTCTGAACAGAAATGGTGAGTACACCCATCATAAACTGCTTGCAGAAATGGAGTTCGGAGTGTGGAAATATATGTTCGCCAATCCTCAGTATCGTGCCACCGGGCAGATTCTTCTCCGAATATTCCCGAACAAGCCCCGTTCTTCGGCAGAGGTTCAATATAACAATGCCTATATGTTCAATGAACTTGACGGCATCAATATCCTCCGAAACAGAATAGCGCACCATGAGCCTATCTGTTTTGCGAGAAGACAGCCCCAAATCGGAACCTCGTACATCCTCAATGCTTATCAGAATCTTCATAAACTGTTTATGTGGATGGGCATCGACAGTCATTCTTTGCTTTATGGACTTGACCATGTGCAGCAAGTCTGCAACCGAATAAATGCCATTTAATTTTTGGGATATAGCTGTCTTTGAGGCAAACAAAACGGCCTGATTACGCAGATTGGACCTCCGGGGTTCAAAAAACTTGCATATATCGAAACCGTTTCGTAATTTCGCCGCCGCGACGGAATCATATCCGTCAGGAAAGAAAGACACACATCGGCAATCGCCGGAATAAACCGGACATCGCTGAACAATTCCGTTTTTTCTTTTGTTGGAAAAATATCAAAGCGGTTAGGTGGCAGTAGCCCTGACCCCACGCGGCAACGCGAAGCACCGACCCGGCAGGGCGGTGACGGTTGACGCACCCCTGCCACACCCCTTGCGACAAGGGCGATTAATCATTAATCGGAGACATATCAGGAAAGGACTGAAAACATAATAACGAGACCTCGCCAAAGGCATGTTAGAAAGACATATCGGCGCGGCCCCGCTTTTTTATTGCCCGTCCGTAAGGGCAACCAAAACATATAGTCCGTAGACATTTCAATGATATTCGCCTTTACGCACCTCAGAAGGACGCATGTCCTGTATTAATTTTGCAGTGTCCGCCAGCCTTTAATCCTCCGGGTGTAGTCATCGGGCTGACAGACGCTATCACTATGATCTGACGACACCCACCAAGAGTATGTTGAACATACGGCATATCACTTATCATCCGAAAACTGATGCGTGAGAAAAAATAAATCCCCAAACCACTAATCCCCCTATCCAAATGAACACAATTACAGATTACCTGGATCTTCCTTTCATCGAGGTTCTGAAGCGCCTCCTGAAAGACGCGGTCAAGGACTGACTTGCTGAATCGGGAGTGCTGGCGACACTCGCCAACGCTTCCGCAAAATCAAAAAAGCGGGATCCCGATGGGTTAAAAGCCTATATAATAGGTCGGTCATTATTGGCACACCCACATCTCACATCATTCTTCATCAATCTATTTCGTCCCAAAACGCAACAAAGTCTTGATAATGTTGATTATCAAGACTTTGAACACATTTGAATGATTATTAAGTGGTCCCACTAGGGCTTGAACCTAGGACTCCCTGATTATGAGTCAGGTGCTCTAACCAACTGAGCTATGGGACCTAACCTTGGTTTATGATTATGACGGGGTGCCGCTTAATCATGCGCAAAGGGCGCTTCGCGCCTTTCACTCTGCAAAATTAATAAAAATTTCCGACACCGCAATATTTTTCCGCAATTTATTATGCTTAAGGAAGGTTAAGACCGCTTAAAGCGGTCAGAAACGGCGATAGAAACGGTCATATACGACGGCAGGAACTGTCATATATGGCGACAGGAACTGTCATATACGACGGCAGGAACTGTCATATATGGCGGCAGGAACTGTCATATATGGCCGACTTCGCGGTGCGTCACGCTTTGGAAGGGGTGTTTATATAGGAGTCCTTGAATCCGAGGAAGTAAAGGACGCCGTCGATTCCAATCGTGGAGATTGACTGTCCGGCTTCGGCCTTTACCTTGGGTTTGGCATGGAAAGCGATTCCGAGACCGGCTTCGGCAATCATCGGCAGGTCGTTGGCACCGTCGCCCACGGCTATGGTCTGCGCTATGTCGATACCTTCTACCTGGGCCAGCAGCCGCAAAAGGTCACGCTTGCGCACGCCATCCACTATGTCGCCGGTGAACCGTCCCGTGAGCCGCCCGTCGGGCCCAACCTCGAGGTCGTTGGCATACACATAGTCGAAGCCGAAACGATGCTTCAGATAGTTGCCGAAGAAAGTGAAGCCACCCGACAGGATTGCTGTCTTATAGCCCGACCGTTTGAGTACCTGCATCATCCTCTCGAGGCCTTCGGTGAAAGGAAGATGTTCGGCTATATCCTTCATCACAGCCACATCAAGACCTTTGAGAAGAGCCACGCGACGCTTGAAACTCTCCTTGAAGTCAATCTCGCCACGCATTGCCGACTCGGTTATGGCCCTCACCTGGGGTCCTACGCCGGCACGGTCGGCGAGCTCGTCGATTACCTCAGTACGTATCAGCGTGGAGTCCATATCGAAGCATATCAGGCGGCGGCACCGGCGATAGATGGTGTCCTCCTGTACGGATATGTCGAAATTGAGTTCGGCGGCGATGGCCAGCAGTTCCTGCTTCATCTTCACAGAGTCGCGGGGGGTGCCGCGCACCGAGAACTCAATGCAAGCCTTTGCGGCAGGCTGTTGCCGGGCATCGAGAGGCATACGGCCCGTGAGGCGCGTGATGCTGTCGATGTTGAGGTTCTGTTCGGTGATGATGCGGGTGGTCTCCGCAATCTGCCGGGCCGTGATTTCCCGGCCAAGAATAGTGATGATATGGCGGTTGCGACCCTGCATGCCTACCCACCGGTCGTAATCCTCACGGGAAATTATGTTGAACTGTACCTGCACCTTCAGCGAAGCCGTCTTGAACAGCAGTTCCTTGAGGATGTCGCCGCTGCGGCGGCTGTCGGTCTTGAAGAGTATGCCGAGAGCGAGATTGTGATGGATATCGGCCTGGCCTATATCCAGGATTGCGGCGTCATGCCGGGCCAGAATGTCTGTGAGCTGAGTGGTTACTCCTGCCCTGTCGGGGCCCGATATGTTTATCAGAATCAATTCCATCCGGGCTTCCGGAGTCTGTGTCGTGTCGTTTTGTGTTTTTTGTGTCATATCTTTCAAGAAATGTTAAGGCTCTGTTCCTTAAAAATTGTTTACGCAGGGGCGGTGGATTTTCGCGGAAATTCCGCGAGTTGAAGAGGGAGTGTAGCGAGCTACACGACCGATGAGAC
>CABUTY010000014.1 GCA_902494595.1 uncultured Porphyromonadaceae bacterium
CAACACTCTCATAGAGCGCAACGTAGACATCGTGAACGGCAAGCGCTCCATAGTGATATTCAACAAGCACTGGCACAAGGGCATCATAGGCATCGTGGCCTCCCGGCTCACGGAGCTGTACTTCAAGCCGTCGGTGGTGCTCACCCTCAGCAACGGACTCGCCACAGGCTCCTCGCGCTCCGTGCAAGGTTTCGACATTTACGCCGCCGTCAACTCCACCCGACATCTGCTGGAGAATTTCGGCGGCCACACCTACGCTGTGGGTCTTAGCCTCAAGGAGGAGAATATACCCGAGTTCTCACGCCTCTTCGAGGAATATGTGGCCTCACACATACAGCCCAACCAGCTCGAACCGCACCTTGACATCGACGCCGAGATTGAGTTCGCCGACATCACCCCCGAACTGCTGTCGATGCTCAAGCGGTTCAATCCCTTCGGACCAGGCAACCAGAAGCCGGTGTTCTGCACGCGCAATGTGTTCGACTTCGGCACTTCCAAACTCGTCGGCAAGACCCTCGAGCACATCAAGCTGGAGCTTGAGGATGATTCCACAAGCCATGTCATCAACGCCATTGCCTTCAACATGGCGCAGTACTTCGAGCACATACATGCCCACAAGCCCATCGACATCTGCTATACCATCGAACAGTCGAAACGCGGCAACAACCCCGACAACATCCAGCTGATGATCCGCGACATCCGTCCGTCGGACACCGAGAAATGACTCCCGAGGAGATTCTTAAGAACCACTGGGGCTACAGCGGCTTCCGTCCGCTGCAGAAGGAGATAGTGGATTCGGTGCTGTCGGGCCGCGACACCTTGGGACTGATGCCTACCGGCGGCGGCAAATCCATAACCTTTCAGGTGCCGGGGCTTATGCTCGGAGGCCTTACCGTGGTGGTGACTCCGTTGATATCCCTGATGAAAGACCAGGTCGACAATCTGCGCCGACGCCAGATTCGCGCCGTGTTCCTCCACAGCGGCATGTCGCCGGCAGAGAAGAACAAGGCCATGGAACATCTCGTCAACGGCCGCGCCAGATTCCTTTATATAGCACCCGAGCGACTTGCCTCCCAACGGTTTGTGACCGAACTCAGGATGCTCCCGGTCAGGCTCATAGTGGTGGATGAAGCCCATTGCATATCCCAATGGGGCTATGACTTCCGGCCCTCCTATCTGAAGATCGCCGCCTTGCGTAAGATAGCCCCCGACGCGCCGGTACTTGCCCTCACGGCCACCGCCACCCCTGAAGTAGCCGCCGACATATGCCGCAACCTCGAGATGCACAATCCGGCCATGCTCCGCATGAGTTTCCGTCGAGCCAACATATCCTATATCGTGCGCCCCTCCGAAACGAAGATTGCCGAGCTCTTCCATATCCTAAGCCACACCTCGGGCACAGCCATAGTGTACGTACGCAGCCGCCGCCGCACCGTGGAGATTGCCGACTTTCTCACCGCCTCCGGCATAACGTCAGAGCCTTACCACGCCGGACTCGATTACGAAGTCAAGGAACGCCGTCAGAACAGATGGAAAGCCAACGCCTTCCGGGTGATGGTTGCTACCAATGCCTTCGGCATGGGCATCGACAAAGCCGACGTACGCACAGTGATCCATTACGACATGCCCCCGAGCCTTGAGGAATACTATCAGGAAGCGGGTCGCGCCGGTCGCGACGGCCTCCCCTCATATGCCGTGCTCCTTGTTGGCAAACGCGATGCCGCCGCCTTGCGAGCAAAACTGACCGAAGCATTCCCCGACCGTAAGATAATACGCAAAATCTACGAACGTGCTTGCAACTTCCTTGAAATATCGCTCGATGAGGGATATGAGACAGTGCATGAGTTCGACATGGAACGTTTCTGCCGCACGTTCGGCTACCAGCCGCGGCAGTGTCTGGCCGCACTTCATATACTCGGGCAGGCCGGATATATGGAATATATCGACGATCCCGACCGCCGCGCCAAAGTGATGATTACAGTCACACGCGAAGACCTCTACGGCATGCAGGGATTTTCGCACACGGCCGAGATGGTGCTGCAGCGCATGCTCAGGCTCTACCCCGGCTTGTTCATGGACTACCGTCCGGTCAGCGAGGCGGTTATGGCATCCGACCTCTCCGTGAGTCAGGAAGAGGTTTACGAGGCACTTCTCGAACTGCGACGGGCAAAGGTTATCAACTATATACCGCGCAGCCGGGTGCCGGTGATATACCTTCCTACATCGCGCGAGGAACCGCGACACCTGATGATAGGCCGCGACATCTATGAGATGCGCCGCGAGCGCATGCGGCTGCGTATGGAGGCCGTCATAGACTATGCCACCGGCACCTCCCACTGCCGCGAAAATACCATGCTCGCATACTTCGGCGAGAAAACCTCGCGCCCCTGCGGTCATTGCGACGTATGCCGAAAACGTAAACCCGACCGAAGCGCCAGCCCCGAAACGGTAATGAAACGTATTCTCGAGATTACGGCCACGCGTCCACAGGGCATCGACTTCCGCATCCTCTCACATATGATTCAGGCACCCCCGGCCGTGGTGGCCAGAATGATTTCGTTTCTATGCGGAGAAGGATTCCTTACCGTCAGAGAGGGCCTCTACTATCCTATGGAATCCGAATCAGGAAGTGGGAGCGCCGAACGATGACGAATAGCCGTCGTTATGCCCTGCGGGACCTTTTGTAAGCTGCGAGGCCAGCTTCAGGGTATGCGTCCCGACATCGGCGTTGAGCCTGTCGACCACTTTCATGAACCTGCGGGAACGCCGCGCATCCTCCAAGGTTTCGTTGTCTTCCTCGAAAAGCGAAGGCATCAAGGCCATGGTCGGAGTGATTTTACACAACGTCACGCCGGCACGCTTATATTTGTGCTGAGGATTGAAGATTCTCTCTAGCAGCGCGGTAGCGGCATGAGTGAGAGCCATGGCATCTGCCGTGGGAGGCTCGAAAGTCATGGAGGCCGACGGCGTATGAAAGCCCCGCTCTGTGTGGAAACGGTTGGTCTGCAGAAACACGCAAATTTCGCCGCATTCACCACCCATGCATCTGAGCCGTTTCGACACATGGGCACAATATATTGCAATCCGGGCGCGCAGATAGTCGTAATCCTCCACCTCTTCGGGGAATGTTCGCGTCTCGCTGATGCTGTCCTGCAGCGTTCGCTCCTTGAAATCGAGTTCAATGCAAGATTCGCCATGCAGCTCACGCCACGACCGCTCCCCTGTCATGCCCAACTTGCCGCGGACCCATACCCCCGGTCGCCTCATGAAATCCCCTATCGTGTACACACCGCAGAGATATAGCCGCTTTGACAGCCGCCGGCCGATTCCCCACAGATTGCCGATAGGCATTTTATCACACATTTGCATTATCATTTCCCGTCTATCCAACACCACTACCCTGCGACTGCTCTTTTTGCCTGCCTCCGTGGCTATTTTAGCCAATGTCTTCGTGGGAGCGAAACCAACGGTGACCGGTATATGTTCCTCCTCCCAGCATGTTTTCCATATGGCCTCGCCTATGGCTTCAAGTTCATCAGCCGGTATACCCGTCATGTCGAGAAAGGCCTCATCAACGGAGTAATCCAGCGTGGAGGGGGCAAACCTGCGGAGTATGTCGTGTATTCTCAGGGAAATTTCACGATAGAGGAGATGGTTTCCGGAAAGAGCGGCCACATCGCCACGCTCTATCAAGTCGCGGATCTGGAAAGCGGGCTGCCCCATGCGTATACCGAGCCTCTTGGCCTCGTTGCTGCGGGCCACCACACAGCCGTCGTTGTTGCTGAGCACTACCACAGCACGCCCCTCGAGCGAACGGTGTACCGTCCGTTCGCAGCTCACAAAAAAATTATTGCAGTCCGCAAGTCCGACCATGAGATTAGGCTCTATGACGCAAAATTAAGAAATTATACTCATACCTGCAATCCATAATTTTTAAGAGCGCGCTCTAAGGTCCTCAAATAAAATTAATGGGATTTCAGATTTTTTTGCTAACTTAGCAACTCAATTGGTACATCGTTTGTTATAGATGAAGTAGAACCAAAAAAATCAAAGTTATGAAACCATTACACATCATTCTCTCCGTGATAGGCGGCGCAGTGGCAGGCGCAGCCGTAGGCATCCTCATGGCACCTGAAAAAGGCACCGACACACGCAGCAAAATCGTGGAGTTCCTCAAAGAGAAGGGTATCACCCTCAAGAAGGAAAAACTCGATGAGCTTGTCGACGAGATAGAGGATCAGATCGAGAAGAAACTCTGAAACCATCCCCGGATTCCACAGCGGGTTCCGGCACATCAATAAATACGTAAAGATGAAAGCATTGACACTGATATCCGCCTTTCTTGGCGGAGCCATAGTAGGCTGCGGGGCGGCGCTGATATTTGCCCCCGACAAAGGCGCAGAGACTCGCAAGAAAATCTGCAACATCCTGCGCAAGCACGGCTGCACTGTCAGCGACTCCGAGGTCGACGCCCTCGTCGCCGAACTCGCCGCCTCCAAAGACTAAGAGCGCTTCGCGTCTCTTTCCTACCTTGGTTTCCCGGCCCGGGCATCGGACCCGGGAAACCTGTTTTTTCCACTATCAGCTATTAAGTAAACAGTTTTGAACAGTTACTTATGAGACTCAAGATTATAGACGACATACAGACCATCATAGAGCAGGCCAAACGCTGGCTCATGCTTGAGATGGAATACGCCAAACTGAATGCGGCGGAGAAACTGACCACAATCCTTACCTTCCTCATCATCGGTTTCATATCGGCGCTGTTCGGATTTGTGGCTCTGATTCTGTTCGGTTTCGCATTGGTGGAACTCTTCAAGCTTATCATGGCTCCGGCTCTCGCATTCCTTACCGTGGGCGGAATAATCATCTTCTTCCTCGTGCTGCTTCTCCTTTTCCGGCAGCCCCTTCTCTTCAACCCCCTTGCCAAAGCATTCACCCGTATACTCGTGGCTCCTAAGGAAGAAAAGGAGTCCAATCAGTGACGCCCAAAACATGATGCTATGAAAAAAAATGAAATCACCCGACAGGAGGTGCAGGAAAACGCCGCAAAGAAATCCTTCAAGGGTTATACCATGGAAGAGCTCCGTTACCAGAAGGCTCTCGTGGCACTCCGCAAGGAATTCTGCAAGGCCAACATGATGCACGCCATCGACAGTATAAAGAAGCCCTCTTCCTCCAAGGCTCTCAAGGCCGCCAAAGCCCTCCCCCTCATCGGCAAGGCCGCCAAGGCTCTGCCGATTGTCAGCGATGTCAAAGCAAATAAATCGGCCGGCTCATCGGCTCTCGCTATCGGAAAGTCTGCCCTGAAGGTAGCCGTGGGACGCCTCAAGCCCCTCGACTACGCTTTCCTCGCATTCTCTCTCATAGGACCCACCGTAAAAATCATAAAACTTTTCAAGAAAAAGAAAAAATAATGGCAGCAGACTATTACAAGGTGCGCATCATATGCACACCTTGCACCGACGACATAACAGATCTTGTAGCCACTTATCTTGTGGACTACGGATTCGAGACCTTCGACGCCGATGCCGAAGGTCTTGACGCATACATACCCGCCGGCTCCATGACCCCGGGAAGTGTGGAAGACATCACCGCCGAAGCCCTCGAAGACTTCCCCATCAGCACCGTTTTCGTGATAAAAGCCGAGCTGGTGCCCGGACAGAACTGGAACGAGGAATGGGAAAAACATTATTTCCAGCCAATCGTGATTGAGGGTGAATGTGTGGTGCACTCCAGTTTCCACACCGATGTTCCTGCGGCACGCTACGACATAGTGATCGACCCCAAGATGGCATTCGGCACGGGCCATCACCATACCACCTCGCGCATGGCCGCATGGCTACTGGAGGAAGACCTTTCGGGCAAAAGCCTCATAGACATGGGCACAGGCACCGGCATCCTGTCGATACTTGCCGCCATGCGTGGTGCAACGCCCGTGACAGGCATAGAGATCGACCCCGGGGCTTTCGAGAACGCCGTAGAGAACGTGGCCCTCAACGACTGCAGCGCACAGATGCTGTGCGGCGACGCAGCACTCCTCCGCGACATCGCTCCTGCCGATTTCTTCCTCGCCAACATCAACCGCAACATCATCCTTGAGGACCTGCCGCATTACGCCGGAGCCCTTAAAGAAGGAGGCGTCATGCTCCTCAGCGGATTCTACGACCATGACCTCCGCGTGGTTGAAGAGGCTGCCGCAAAGTATCGGCTCAAGCTCACAGGAACCAAAGAGTCGGACCATTGGGTAGCCGCCCGGTTTAATAAACTTTAATATTTTTTGTTACGCTAAAATTTGCATTTATTCGTTGCATGTTGTAATTTTGTACTCGCGTCAACAAAGACACACAGACAACTTAAGAAGTAGCATTAAACAACTTCAATTATAAAACCAGAAATTATCAAACCAACTGCCTATAGAAAACATTTACCCAACTAACCAAAAAAGCAGTATGGCAAACACCACCACCTTGACCGACGAGCAGCTTGTCAAGGCATATGCGCAAGGTAGCAACGAAGCATTCGATACATTGCTTAAGCGCCACCAGGACCGGATATTCAACTATATACTCCGTATCATCAAGAACGAGGATATAGCCAACGATATATTTCAGGAGACCTTCGTGAAGGCCATCCAGACCATCCGCAACGGCAGGTACACGGAGAACGGCAAATTCCCCGCCTGGATTTCCAGAATAGCGCATAACCTGATAATCGACTATTATCGGCAGGAAAAATCAGAAAACCTACAGTCGGCCGACCTTACCGACATCGATGTGCTCAACCGCAAGGAACTTTGCGAGCAGACCATCGAGGACATAATGGTCACCGACCAAATTAAAGCTGACGTGAAGCTACTGATTGAAGAGCTCCCCGAGCTCCAGCGTCAGGTGCTGCGTATGAGATACTACCAGAACCTCAGCTTCAAGGAAATAGCCGAAATCACCGGCGTGAGCATCAACACAGCTCTCGGTCGCATGAGATACGCCATTCTCAACCTCCGCCGCATTGCTCACGAAAAGGATATCGTCCTTACCCTCTGACCACATTGAGAAATAATTATCACACCGCCTGAACATTCAGACGGTGTTTTTTTATGCACCTCTCAATAAAAAACCAATTCCATGCGTTATAATAGTGCTGTTCAGACACCGCCGGACATATCTTTCGGATTGACAATCTGCACAGCACAACCAAGTCAAAATAATTAAAACCACGGATAAATAAATCTCATACATATAAACATAACCTTATTGCCTATGGCACACGAATACTCATTGAAAAATTCAGCCGACACCAAACAGAAACAAATGACGACACCCAAGACCAGCACAGTCAACTTCATACGGCAGTTTGCCCGTACCTACGTCAAGGTGAAGGGATGCACCTTAGGTGCAATGGTGCTCAACTGACAGACCACACCCTCGCAGTCGTACAGGCAGCGAGGGTGATTCATTAGTGATTTTCAGAACAACATCTTTTTTACAGTACGTAAAATGGCAGAGATAACGATCGACGAACAGGCGACTCCGGAGGGAGGCCTCAGCTTTGTGGAACAAGAGATAGTAGCCGACCTTGCCGCCGGCAAGAACGGCGGCCGGCTCAACACCCGATTTCCTCCCGAGCCCAACGGCTACCTGCATATCGGCCACGCCAAAGCATTCATCATGGACTTCGGCGCCGCCGAAAAATTCGGAGGCACCTGCAACCTCCGTTTCGACGACACAAACCCGCAGAAAGAGGATACGGAATATGTGGAGGCCATCAAGGAAGACATCCATTGGCTCGGTTACGACTGGGGCGACCGCCTCTATTACGCCTCCGACTATTTCCCGAAGCTCTACGACCTTGCGGTGCGTCTCATCAAAGAGGGGAAGGCATATGTCGACGAGCAGACCAGCGAACAGATAGCCGCTCAGAAAGGGACTCCCACACAGCCCGGCACCAACAGCCCCTACCGCGACAGACCCGTGGAAGAGAACCTCGACCTTTTCGAGCGCATGAACAAAGGTGAGTTCGAGGAAGGCTCGATGGTGCTTCGCGCCAAAATCGACATGGCCTCCGACAACATGCACTTCCGCGACCCTATCATGTACCGCATCATCAAGACGCCCCATTGGCGCACCGGCGACACATGGAAGGTATATCCAATGTACGACTTCGCTCACGGTCAGAGCGACTACTTCGAAGGCGTGACACACTCCATATGCACCCTCGAGTTCGTGCCTCACCGCCCTCTCTATGAATATTTCGTCAAAGAGCTGGCCGACGAGTCATACTGCCCGCGACAGATAGAGTTCAACCGCCTCAACCTCACCTATACCGTGATGAGCAAGCGCAAGCTCCTGCAGCTCGTCAAGGAAGGCCTCGTGGCCGGCTGGGACGACCCCCGCATGCCTACCCTCCGAGGCCTGAGACGGCGCGGTTATACCCCCCAGAGCATCAAGAATTTCATCAACCGCATCGGTTACACCAAATATGAGGCTCTGAACCACATAGAACTGCTCGAGCACTCCATCCGCGAAGACCTCAACGCCACAGCCACACGCGTGAGCGTGGTCCAGAATCCCGTGAAACTTATTCTCGACAACTATCCCGCCGACAAAACCGAGATGATGGAGATGGACAACAATCCCGAGAACCTTGCCGAAGGCACCCATCAGATGCCCTTCAGCCGCGAACTCTGGATTGAACGCGACGACTTCATGGAGAATCCGCCCAAGAAATTCTTCCGCATGACCCCCGGCAAGGAGGTGCGTCTCAAAGGTGCTTACATCGTGAACTGCACAGGTGTCGACAAAGATGCCGAAGGGAATATCACGGCCATTCACGCCACCTACGACCCCGAGACCCGCAGCGGCCTCCCCGGTGCCGACCGGAAAGTGAAAGGCACTCTTCACTGGGTATCCGTCCCTACTGCCGTCAAAGCCGAAATCCGCGACTACGACCGTCTTTTCTCCGTGGAGAACCCCGGCGCCGAGGAAGGCGATTTCCGCGACCTGCTGAACCCCGACTCGCTCAAAGTTCGCGAAAATGCCATGATCGAACCCTGGCTCGCTGAACGTATCAAACAGGGCGACCACTACCAGTTCCAGCGTCTCGGATATTATGTCGTCGACAAGGACTCCACACCCCAACATCCCGTATTCAACAAGACCATCGGCCTCAAGGACACCTGGGCCAAGGTTCAGAAAAAATCCTGAACGGATACATAATTACAACGAAAGGCACTTCCCGGTTGAGAAGTGCCTTTCGTTTTATTTGTATAAGTAACCGGCCAAAATTATGAACAGTTACTTTTACTCATGTCAGGGAGGCAGCAGACGCTGTGAGTGCATGCGATAATATTGCGTGGAATCGAAGGGGAGCGTCTCGAGCGATATGGAGTCGATCCATAAGGGCAATGCCGTTTCTTTGGATACGTACAGATGTCCGAAAGTCCTCTTTATCTTCATAGCCGTGTCGGTCTGAAGCTCCATCTCCTGCTTACGCTGCGAGCTCGCCCTTCTTGCAAGATAAGTCATCGACCCGTCGGCATACTCCACGCCGAACAGGAGGAAAGCATCGGCACTGTTGTGGAACCTCATGCGCCAGCGCAAAGCGGAACCAGGCTTTATATCCGCCATAGGCAATGAGAAACGGAGCACATTGGAGCCCGACTGCTCCGAGATCATGGCCATACGCGAATATGGCCACAAATTCTCCATCTTCTCCGCTTCCTTGCCGGCATCCCCTTTCAGACCGGCATAATAACGCCGCCGTTTCTCCAGCTCATGACGCGTGCGTCGGTCAAGCTTGTAATAGTCGTCAACATTGCGGCCATACCATGCCATGGTGCTGTCGAACTCCTGCCGGGTCACGCCGTGGGCCTCCAGGATTCCCTCGGTGATACGCCTGTTCAGCTCCTCGCGGTTTCCACCCGTGGGCTGCGTCTGCAGATACCCCTCGGCTATCTCCATGTCGGCCACGAGCGATGCCATCTCTTTGTCGGAGAGCACATGCTCCGGACGGCGCACACAGCCTGTCGCCGCAAGCATCGCCCCAAGCATCAGGATATGCACTCCCCTGCAGGTCATTTCATGCCCTTTCTTTTGCCCTCATTCAGCCCCTTGCCGGAGCGAGGCCTCGTCAACACGGCATAGGCTATGCCCGTGTCGCGGCTGTAGAAGAATATCAGCAACGCCACGCCCACACATATCGCCGCATCGGCTATGTTGAAGATATAGGCGAAAAACTCATAATACTGGCCGCCTACAAAGGGCATCCATTCAGGCCACACGAAATCGAACAGCGGGAAATAGAGCATGTCGACCACTCTCCCCTCGAACCATCCGGCATATCCGCCACCGTCGGGAAAGAGCACGGCAGTCTCCGGAGGCATGGGATTGTTGAAAGCCACGCCGTAGAACACGCAGTCGAAGATATTTCCGGTGGCACCGGCGGTAATTAGAGCCATTGCCACCAGAAAGCCGCGCCGCAACGTACGCATGCCCCGAATCTTCAGCAACAGCCATATCAGCAGACAGACCACTGCCAGCCGGCCGAAGGTCAGGAAGAGCTTGCTCGTAAGCTCCATGCCGAAGGCCATGCCGTTGTTCTCTATAAACTTAAGATGGAACCAAGAAAAGAGGGGCAAGTCCTCGCCCATATAGAACGAGGTCTTGACCCATATTTTCATAGCCTGGTCGGCAATGATTATGCCGGCCACCACCAGCAGGAGCATTACGCCGTTACGGCGTCTGCGGTCACTTATCGCGATGGATTCTTGCATTTATCTGCTTGTTGTCGATGTCGAAAGCCACGGTGTCGTCGCCCTCAAGACCCTCCACGAGCCGCACATCGTTGGCGAGCACCTGATTGGCCAGATAAGAGCCGAAAGACTCGAGAGCCTCACGCACCTCAGGGGTATCGCTGAGCTCCACCACTATCTTGTCGGTAATGTCGAAGTCGCGGCTCTTGCGCTCATTCTGAATACGGTTCACGAGTTCACGGGCGAGACCCTCATTCTTGAGTTCGGGCGTCACGGTGACATCGAGGGCCACAGTGAGCTGGCCGTCGTTGGCCACCTGCCATCCGGGCACATCCTCGGCGG
>CABUTY010000015.1 GCA_902494595.1 uncultured Porphyromonadaceae bacterium
ATATACTGAAAATCTATGACATAACAAAGGCTTTCAAGCTGAAATTCAGCGCGAAAGCCTTGTTTTTTAGCCTGTTTAAACTATAACAAGAGACTGCCCAAACTTGTTAGACAGTCCCTGTATGGTAGTAGTTGGCGCGGCAAGGTGTTATTTCATCTTCTTGGATATCGAGGCGGGAATGACATCCTTGTGGACGCCTACGCCGATGGTCTTGGCCAGAAAATATGGCATTGAGACATAGAGATAACCGTCGTAGAGCTGGTTGGTGTCCCAGGAGTTCTTTACCTTGTAGTATTTGTTGCCTTCCTGGTCTTTTGCAGAGCCCACGATAACCATGCCATGGTCGTCGGTAGTCTCGAAATTGTCGAAAGCGGTCTGGCGGCTTTCCTGCGTAACCTTCTCTTCAGCCACAGGGCCGGTGATTTCGTATTTCTTGTTCTCGCGGTCTTTGTCGCTGAGTTTTACCCAGCGGCTGAGTTCGGTATCTGTCATGTCTTTGTCAGACTTGGCGGCGGGAAGCACAGCATAACCCTTGCGCCATTTGAATCCCCCTTCCGACACATCGGCTGCCCAGCATACGGTATACCCCTTGTCGATGGCATTGTCCACAATCTGTTCCAGCTCCTGCATGGGCACGTTCTGTGAATATGTCCATGCCCAGTTGTCGGGAATTTCGAGAATGAAGTTCTCGTAGAAGGGATGATGAGTGAAGCTCACCACATTCATGAAGTTGTCGGGTTCGAGACCTATGGCCTTGGCGAAGCTTTGCGGAGTGTATGTCTTACCTTCGTATTCGAACGATTCGGGGGCTTTGCCGAGGTAAGCGTCGAGGATGCCGACGAATCCCGGGAGCCAGGCGGTGCTCAGCTTGGAGTTTTTGGAACCTCGTTTAAGGATAGCCTGCAGATATGCCTCGAGGGCTTCGGCGAGTTCATAATGGGAATGCTTCTCCTCGCCATAGTTCAGGCCAGAGTATACCGATTCTGGAACGGCGCCATATTTCTTGCTCATTTCGAGCACATCGCCGAAGCTGCCGCCCTGGGCAAAGTTCATTTTGCCGTTCATGCGCATCCATTTCTTTGCCTTCTCGATATATGCGTTGCGGACGATATACATCTCCGAGAGGTCGATGTGCTTGCCGGTCTTGCGCTGAATGTTGTCTTCGAGGGTGGAGAGTCCCGAGAAAGCCCAGCATGTGCCCGACTTGTTCTGGTCGCTCACAGGCCCGTGGGCGTTGATTTTCACATCTGTGAATTTGAATCCCGTGCTGTCGGGATTCTCCACTTCCGGTTCGGATGCCATGGCGTAGCCACAAATGCCGCACACCAGCATCCCCGCGATCAGTCTCTTTTTGCTTAACATATACGCTGATTTTTCATGATGATTATTCAGCAAACTTAACAAATATTTTTGCCATTACCAAATCCCGGACGCAAGCCGCGGATAAGCCGGGGATAAGTGTTGCTTGATGAATCGAATGATTCTTTTCGGAGGCGATTTGGAAATGTCGCGATTCGGTGTTAAATTTGTAGGGCCGGGCGGTATTGTTTCAAAAACGATAGGTCGCTTCGAGTGTTAAATAAGTAGATGACGGTAATCATTGTCATAGTCAAAGTCAATGTCGTCGGCAAAGCCTCCGGGCATACCATATGCAGGCAGGCTGCAGGAAGAATTCCACTAAGAGAGAAAAGATGAAGAAAAAGAATACGAAGGTATCGGAAACATCCCGAGGTCGTGGGGGAGCCGGCAAGCAAGACCTGCCGACACTCATAATGGACTTCCTTCGCCAGCAGAACAAACAGAGTTTCAACTATAAGCAGATCGCCTATGGCATAGGCATCACCGACCCGTCGCGCCGCATGGAGCTGATAAACACCCTTGATACACTCGTGGCGGCCGAGGACCTTCTCGAAGTAGACCTGGGCAAGTACAAGTATCCTGTCGACCGCAAGTCGGAAGTCATAGGGTATTTTGTGCGACGCAGCAACGGCAAGAATGCGGTGGTTGTCGACGACGAGCAGATTTTCGTGGCGGAGCGCAACTCCATGCACGCGTTGAATGGCGACAAGGTGCGCGTCATGGTGTCGGCGGCACGCCGCGGACAGGATGCCGAGGCCATAGTGCTGGAAATAATAGAGGCCAAGGACCAGCAGTTTGTGGGCACACTCCGCATCGACGGCAATTATGCCGCGCTTGTCACCGACTCCAAATTCCTTGCCGCCGACATCGTATTGTCGCGGAAAGGTCTCAAAGGGGGCAAGAATGGCGACAAGGCCGTGGCGCGTATCACGCAATGGCGCGACGACGAGATGAACCCGCGCGGAGAGATTATCGATATCCTCGGAGCCAAAGGCGACAATACCACCGAGATGCACGCCATCCTGGCAGAGTTCGGTCTCCCTTACAAATACCCGGAGGCCGTGGAGAAAGCCGCCGAGAAAATCAGCGACGACATCACCGCCGAAGAGATTGCCAGACGTGAGGACTTCCGCGGCGTGACCACCTTCACCATCGACCCGCGCGACGCCAAGGACTTCGACGACGCCTTGTCGATACGGCGTCTCGACAACGGCAACTGGGAGGTCGGTGTGCATATCGCCGACGTCACCCACTATGTGCGCCCCAACAGTATCATCGACAAGGAGGCACGCAGCCGCGCCACTTCGGTATATCTTGTGGACCGCACCATACCCATGCTCCCCGAGCGACTCAGCAACGGACTCTGCTCCTTGCGTCCCCATGAGGAGAAACTCGCCTTCTCGGCAATCTTCGAGCTTGACGCCGACGCCCGGGTGGTTAACAGCCGTATCGGCCGAACAGTAATCAATTCCGACCGCCGCTTCACGTATGAGGAGGCGCAGGAAATAATAGAAAACGGCCGTGGAGAATATGCCGAAGAGCTGGGCGTGCTCAACACCCTTGCCAAGGCGATGCGTCGGCGCCGCTATCAGGAAGGTGCGCTCGAATTCGACAGGGCGGAAGTCAGATTCGAAATTGACGAGACCGGAAAGCCTATATCGGTATATTTCAAAGAGTCGAAGGATGCCAACAAGCTTATCGAAGAGTTCATGCTTCTGGCCAACCTCACCGTGGCCGAGCATATAGGGAAGGTGGCGAAAGGTAAGAAGGCAAAGACTTTCGTCTACCGCATCCATGAGAATCCCGACCCCGACAAGCTGAGCAATCTGGCGCTGATAGCCACACGATTCGGCTATAAGCTCGATACCGACGGCAAGCCGCGCGAGGTAAACCAGAGCGTCAACAGGCTGCTGCGCGACGTCAAGGGAAAGGGGGAGGAGAACATGCTGTCGATTCTGGCCATACGGTCGATGGCCAAGGCCTGCTACAGCACCGAGAATGTGGGCCACTATGGTCTGAACATGGACTATTATACGCATTTCACATCGCCGATACGCCGCTATCCCGACATGATGGTCCACAGGCTTCTTGCCCGCTATGCCGAGGGAGGGCGTAGCGTCGACAAGGTGAAACTTGAGGACGAGTGCCGCCATGACAGCGACATGGAGGTGCTTGCCAGCAATGCCGAGCGGGCTTCGATACGCTATAAGCAGGTGGAATATATGAAAGATCGTCTTGGCGAGATCTACGACGGCGTGATATCGGGCGTCACGGAATGGGGCTTCTATGTGGAGCTCGACGAATCGATGTGCGAGGGACTGGTTCCGGTGCGCGACCTTGCCGACGACTATTACGACCTCGACGACAAGAATTACTGTCTTGTGGGGCGTCGTCATGGCGTTAAATATACTCTTGGCGACCGCGTCAAGGTTCAAGTGGCGCGAGCCGACCTGGAGCGTAAGCAGCTCGACTTCGCCCTGATTGACGACAAGGGGAATCCCAACAAGCCCTTATGGGAGAAAAAGCCGGGAAAACGGCATGAAGCCAAGGGCAAAAAGGGGCGTGGAAGGCGTAAATAAGAAGATTTAAGAATTTTTAGTACCCGAAATTTGGTGGGGAAAAGAAAAAGTAGTAATTTTGCATCGGGTGAGTCCTGGACGACCAGCTCCCCGTGAATCCCCCAGGTCTTGACCGAAGCAAGGGTAACGGGTTGTAGCGGTGCGATGCAGGCAGCTCGCCCACCCGCCTCTTTAGCTCAGTTGGCCAGAGCACGTGATTTGTAATCTCGGGGTCGTTGGTTCGAATCCGACAAGAGGCTCTAAAGCGAGACAGCTCCCTTAAAGCTGCCTCGCTTTCGTTTTTCACGCTTTCATTTTTTCATCACAATATTATGTTTGTACACAACACCACATTCATGGTAGTACCGGCCATGCGCGGAGCGCTCACGGAACTGCTGGCAGAGGAATGGCGGCGTCATCGGCAGTCGGTGCCGGCGTCGGGTATGCGTCTCTCGGAATTGGTGAGCGCCGGCGATTCTACCGGCGACGCCGATGCCGCTTGTGTGGCTTTCCAGGTGGATTTCCCCGACATGCGGGGTGTCGAAGCATGGGTCAACGGCCCGTGGAACAGGATTGTAGAGAATTTCTACAACCGGTTCGGCAATGAAGCCATGACTTTCAGCTCAGTTTTCAGGGTGCTCGATAACTGGCAGCCGGTCCCCGTGCAGTAGTATACCCGTTCAGAAGAATATATGATGGAGGCGCAGAATCTGAAAAAATACGACAAGATAATAATGGGCATCGACCCGGGTACGCGGGTTATGGGCTACGGCGTGTTGGGAGTCGTGGGCAACAAGCCGGAGGTTGTGGTGCTGGGGGTCATAAAGCTCGACAAGCTGGAGAGTCATTATCTGCGGCTTCACCGCATTTATGAGCGGGTTGGCGGACTTGCCGCGCAGTATCTTCCTGACGAGGTGGCTCTGGAGGCCCCCTTCTTCGGCAAGAATGTGCAGTCGATGCTGAAGCTTGGACGTGCGCAGGGCGTGGCCATGGCCGCATGTCTGGCAAGAGACATACCTATCGCCGAATATGCGCCGCGGCTCATAAAGATGGCGGTCACCGGCAACGGCGAAGCCAGCAAGGAGCAGGTGGCCAACATGCTGAGGCATCTCCTGGGAATGAAGTCCTCGGAGATGCCTGAGTTGCTGGATGCCACCGATGCTCTTGCCGTGGCCCTGACGCATTTTTATGAGAGCCGGAAGCCGGCGGTCGGGAAAGGTCCGAAATCGTGGGCCGATTTCCTTGCCAGAAACCCCGACAAAATAGTCCGACGCAGCGGCCTCGACCCCAAATAAGCACCGGGTTTCAGAACTTGAACTGTATACGGGCCTGTATTATGTTGACGTGCCGGTTGGGGGTGTAGGCGCTGGAGCGCGTGTCGGCATAGTGCCATGCGAGTCGGCAAAGCATGTACTTGTTGATGTAATAGTTCAGGGTAACACTGTAGTCGTTGAAGATGCCGCCGTTGATGCCGGCCTTGTTGGCGTTGGTGTAGTTGTAGCCGAGCACGAGTTCGAGAGTCTTCGGTTTAGGAAGTGCGAGGCCGGCGTCGCCATGTGAATAGCTGTACTTGGAGTCGCCGAGAATCAGCGTGCGGAATAGTCCGTAGACTCCTTGAGCCTGATATGCCGGATTGCTGTTCTTGCGGGCGATGTTCATGAAGTAATACTGGCTTTCGAGGGCAAAGCGGTCATAGCTGAGGAGCAGCTCGGGAGTGAGCTTGAAGACACTGCGGGCATCGTCCACGGTGACACCTATGGCCTTTACCTTGGCCACACGTGTGGGGTAGTTGGCCGAATAGGTGAAGGAGCTCGTTGTCTGCTTTACGCCGTCAACCTCTACATCTTTCTTGAATGCCGACTGAATCCAGGGACTCACACCCACCTGGACCACGGCACCCTCGCGGGCCAGCGGACGCCATACAAAGCGGCCGAGGGCACCGAAGCTGGTATGGCCGGTGGTAGCGGTGTTGTCGCCGCCAAGACCTGTGCCCGTGATGCCGCTGACTCCCATGAAGAATTTGGGAAGGTCGAGCACGAACTGAATACCCAGATTGCGGCCCGTGGCGGCGAAGAAGTCATCGGATGTGGGTGCCTCTCCGCTCGGCTTGAAGGAGCTTGACGTTGCCGCGTTCAATCCATACTGATGCACGAAATAACCGCCGCGAAGCAGATTGTTGGTGCCCTTGAAGGTGTACTGGATAAAGATATCCTTCATCGAGAGCTTGCCGTAACCGAAGCCGATGTCGAGTTTGGCGATCCACTGACCATAGGAGGCCTTGCCGCCGATACGTATGTCGGGCACGGCCACACCCGGTGCGAAGCCATCCTTGCCCGGCGCATAATAGGCGGCGTCAAAAAGAATACGCCCTGCGGGCGAGAACTTGAACTTGGGCTTGCCGTCGTCGTCACCGCTGCCGCCGGTCATTTCCCCCGACAGAAACCGGTCTATGTCGTTGAGAATCCTGGCTCCCTTCGACTGTTTGCGTACGGCGGTATCGTCGTTGCCGATCGCATCTGCAACTGTTGTCACAGCCGACTCGGCGACGACCGACGTTTCAGTGGTTACAGCTTCTCCGGCAGTTCCTTCCTCCGGCACTGTCTCTGCGTACAGGGTGGCGCTCATGGCCAGCAGTGATACGGTTATGAATAGTTTCTTCATGGTATTTTGTTGTATTGACGTTTTAGCATTTCAAACAATGTTAACAAAGATTGGTTTATGACGGGGTATATGTTTAAAAACATTAAAATTTTATTGGGAATTGTTTAAGCAAAGTTGTCTAAGGTGTGTTATATTTTTAAGCGACGGGTCAAGTTGCGGAAATATAACAGATACAGATAAATAACCATAGGCTATGAAGAACTTTACAAAGGCGGTGATGGTGACCGTGATGATAAGCTGCCTGCCGGGAGCATTCGCGCAGAAGCAGCGCAGTCCTGAATTCCAGAACAAGTACAAGCTGAAGGAGGCTGTAGTGCTCAGTCGTCATAACATACGGTCGCCTTTGAGCGACTCGAAGAGCGACCTTGGCCGGATGACGAGCGGCGAATGGACCAAGTGGACGGCACCGAAGAGCGAGCATACCCTACGCGGCGGTGCTCTGGAGACCATGATGGGACAGTATTTCCGCAAATGGGCGGAGAATGCTGGGCTCTTCCCCGAGAATTACACACCCACGGCCGACGACCTCAATGTGATAGCCAATTCCATGCAGCGCTGCATCGCCACGGCACGCTATTTCACTTCCGGCTTCATGCCTACGGGCGATGTCGTGGTAAACCACCGCTATCTTCCCTCCAAGATGGATCCCCTCTTCAATCCGCAGCTCACCAAAGTGAGTCCGGCGTTCCGTGAGGCTGCCCTGAAAGAGGTTAATGCACTCGGTGGCAAGAAAGGACTGCGTGGCGTCAACGAACAGCTGGCCCCCGACTATGACTTCATGATGGAAGTGCTCGACGTAAAGAACTCTCCTATGGGCAGGAGCAACGACCCCAAGCTACAGGGACTCTCCAATTATGACACCGAGATAGTGCTGGAGCCTTTCCAGGAGCCTCATTTCAAGTCGGGGTCGGCATTGAAGGAACTCAACAGCGCCAGCGACGCCTTCATCCTGCAGTATTATGAGGAACCCGACAGCGTCAAGGCGGCCTTCGGTAGGAAGTTGAGCCGCAAGGACTGGGAACGTCTCGCTCATGTCAAGGATGTATATCAGGATGTGCTGTTCACGACCCCGATGATAGCCGCCAATGTGGCGCGTCCCCTGGTGCAGTATATGTACGACGAGCTCCGCTCGCCCGACCGTAAGTTCACATTCCTGGTAGGTCACGACAGCAACCTGTCGAGTGTGGCCACGGCTCTCGGCGTCGAAGAGTATGAGCTTCCCAACGCCATAGAGAAGAAGACGCCTATCGGCAGCAAAATCGTGGTGGAGAAGTTCATCGGCGCCGACGGCCAGGAATATGGCGACATAAACATCGTATACCAGAATGTCGACCAGTTGCGCAACATGACGCTTCTCGACCTCGACAATCCGCCGGAGATATATCCTCTGAGCATCAAGGGGCTTGAACGCAACGCCGACGGCCTGTATAAGATGGCCGACCTCATGGCCCGCTTCGAGAATGCCCTGCGTGCATACGACGCCCTGTAGGCTTCCGCTTCCTCGGCATTAAGCTCAAATATGAATATTTTTTTGAATATCCGAAGAATTATTGATATATTTGCAGACTAATGTCTGACGTCATCAGGTCGGGCCTCCCGTTATGGAATGCCCGGCCTTTATAGGCAGATAAATAATACCAAAGAAACACTTGTAAACCCGAAGTTATGGACAGATACGAACAGGCTATAAAATCGAGCAATGTCGTGGAAGACGATGCCGTTGTGGCATCGGAAGTGGCCAAAATCATAGAGAAGGCATCGCAGTATGCCTCGCCCGAAGTATATAAATTCCTATTCAATTCCATTGACCTCACCACGCTGAGCTCGGAAGACTCGGAGCGCAGTGTGGCCAAGTTCACCAACCGTGTCAACGACTTTGACGCCGACTATCCACAATATGGACATGTGGCGGCCATATGCGTTTATTCCAATTTCGCGGAAGTTGTCAAGGACCATCTCGACGTAGAGGGAGTAGACGTGTGTGTTGTTGCCGGGTGTTTCCCGTCGAGCCAGACGTTCACGGCGGTAAAGGTAGCCGATGTGGCGTTGGCCGTGGAGGCCGGTGCTCAGGAGGTCGACGTGGTGCTCCCGTTAGGGATGTTCCGCGACGGCAATTATGAAGAGCTGTGCGACGAGCTCATAGAGTTGCGTCATACGGCACGCAATGCCCGGCTGAAGGTGATTCTTGAGACGGGGTGCCTCAAGACTGCCGCCGCCATAAAGGCCGCCTCGATACTTGCCATGTACTGCGAGGCCGATTTCATCAAGACCTCCACAGGCAAGATATACCCCGGTGCCAGCCATGAGGCATGCTATGTGATGTGCCAATGCATCAAGGAATATTACGAGCGTACCGGACGCAAGGTGGGCTTCAAGGCTGCCGGCGGTGTCCGCTCCACTGAAGATGCCCTCGCCTATTACGCCATCGTCCGCGAAGTGCTCGGCGAAGAGTGGCTCAATACCGACCTCTTCCGTCTCGGTGCCTCAAGTCTGGCAAATGCCGTGCTCTCCTCGCTCGAAGGCTCCGATACAAAATACTTCTGACAAGCCGATTGACTGGTCGGAATCATCAGTTGCTCATATAGACAACAAAAGCAGATACCATGAGAAGGATACATATAGCGTTGACACTGGCGGTGTTGCTGCTGGGTGCGGCCATGGCCGGCGCGCAGAAAAAGGCCGCCGTCTACGGCGTGGCTTTCTATAACCTCGAGAACCTCTTCGACACCATCAACAACAACGGCAAGTACGACCTCGAGTTCAGCCCCTCCGGCTCTTATCGCTGGGATGGCAAGAAATACTGGCAGAAGATACGCAACATCGGCTACAGCATCTCGCAGATGACCACGCGCACCACTCCCGACGGACCCGCCATAATAGGCGTGAGCGAAATCGAGAACAAGACGGTGCTCGACGACCTCGTGAAGGATTCGCAGATAGCGGGCCGCGACTATCGCGTGATACATCACGATAGCCCCGACCGCCGCGGCGTGGATGTGGGGCTCCTCTACAACCCCAAGTTCTTCCGCCCCCTGACGGTCACCAACCATACGCTGGTAGTGGATTCGCTGCCATATTTCAAGACCCGCGACCAGATGTGCGTGATGGGTCTTCTGGGCAACAGCAAGGTGGGCTACAGCCGCATCGCGGTAATCGTGAATCACTGGCCGTCGCGCCGCGGCGGCGAGAAACAGAGCAGCTGGCTCCGCGAGGCCGCTGCAAAACTCACTCGCCAAATCACCGACTCCCTATACAAAGTTGACCCCAATATGGGTGTGATTGTGATGGGCGACCTCAACGACGACCCCTACAACAAGTCGGTGGCCGAGGTGCTCGGCGCTGTCAAAGATGCCGGTAAGACTCTCCCCGGTGGATTCTTCAACCCCTTCTGGGAAAAACTCGACAAAGGTATCGGCTCATACATCTACCGCGGCTCATGGGACCTCTTTGACCAGATTATCGTCAACAAGAACATTGTCGACGGTGCCTGCGGCGTCAAGTTCCATAACGCCGAAGTCCTCAACAAGCCTTTCCTCATCCAGCAGGAAGGCCAGTACAAGGGCTACCCCAAGCGCACCTTCTCATCAGGCGCCTGGAACAACGGTTATTCCGACCACCTTCCCACAGAAATATTTCTAATCCACGAAATTCAATAAAAAACAATAATGCGAACGAAACTGATACTTCTGCTGCTGCTTGTGCTGTGGATACCATGCATGGCAGCCACCGGAGTCAAGGGAACGCTGACAGACGCACGCACGGGAGCGCCGGTAAGCAATGCCAACATATTGCTGCGCGACCAGGCCATCTTCGTGACGAGCGGTTCCGACGGCGTCTTCACCATCTCCAACGCCCAGCAGGGCAAGGATGTGCTCGAAATCATCGCCTCCGGCTATAACGACACGTATATAGATGTCGACATCGTGGCCGGTATGATGAAGAATCTCGGCGACATAAAGCTCGACCCCTCCGGATTCGACGCCCCCAAGCTTGATTCCGACGACTATCTCTTCAACGAGGAGGACATCCTCGACGACGAAGGTCTGAGCCAGAATGTGGGAACAATCCAGGGAGCCACCGACGACATTTATTACCAGGCTGCCAACTACAAGTTCTCCACGATGCGATTCCGTCTACGCGGTTATGAGCAGAACTGGCAGGCCGGCTACGTTAACGGCTTCAACTTCAACGACGCCATGCGCGGCCGCTTCAACTATTCGCAGTTCGGCGGCATGACGTCATCCGCATTCCGCAACAAGACCACCGACATAGGTCTCTCCGCCGCTTCTTACGGCTTCGGCGACATCGGCGGCTCCACAAACATGACCACCTATGCCTCCGAATATGCCCCCGGATGGAAAGGGAATCTGTCATATACCAACTCCAACTACATGCTCCGCGCCATGCTGCAGTATGCCACAGGTCTCACCAAGAATGGCTGGGCCTTCACGGCCTCCATCATCGGCAGATATGCGCCTCAGGGTATCGTGGAGGGTACATTCTACAA
>CABUTY010000016.1 GCA_902494595.1 uncultured Porphyromonadaceae bacterium
ACCATGACCGAAGCGGCAGGTATGCCGCCAGGGACTTCGCCATAAACTATCTTGAGAGTCTCGAACCTAACGCCATAGTGTTCTGCAACGGCGACAACGATACTTTCCCCCTGTGGTACGCGCAGGAAGTGGAGGGTGTGCGTCCCGACGTGAAGATCATAAACCTCAGCTATCTTGCCAGCGACTGGTACGCCAATCAGATGCGTCAGCAGAGTTATACGGCGGCGCCGGTAAATTTCACGGCTACTCCCGCCGACATAGCCTACGGCAGGATGGATATAACCATTCCGGGCAGGGAAACGGCACCGGCCGACCTACTCGAGAGCCTGAAACTCCTTTACAAGAATGCCGAGCCCGACTCGCTGTACAATTACCCGATGCTCAAGAGCTCGGTATTGACAATCCCTGTTGACAAGCAGGCAGTGATAGCGCGTGGCCTTGTGGCCGCCAAGGATTCGGCGCGGATAGTCGACGACATAGTGATCGATCTGTCGAAGGCTCCGGCAGTGGCAGGAAAAGGTTATCTGAGTCTCGGCGAACTGCTGATGCTCGACATCATAGCCACGAATGCTGCCGAGGGGTGGCCGCGTCCGATATACTGGTGTTCCACAGTAGGCACCGAATATCATCTGGGACTTTCCGACTATCTGGCTTCCACGGGTATGACGCATCAGCTTCTGCCGACGATACAGCCGGGTCTTCCGGCACGTACCGACAAGGCATATGGCGTGGTCAGCAAATACCGCTGGGGAGGTCTTGACACCCCCGGCAAAGCTCCATATTACGACGAAACGGCCCGCAGGATGCTCATCACCACCAGAACGTCTATGATGGATGTGGCCGCGGAGCTGATTACGGAAGGCGACAGATTGAAGGCCGACGGCGACGCCAAAGGTGCCGACGACAAATACCGCAAGGCCCTCAAGGTGGTAAACCTCATAGATACGAAACTTCCCGAGAAGGCTTCGCCATATACCTTGACGGTGGCATTGACAGTGCCGGAAATCTACGGTACTCTCGGCGAGCGGCTGAACGACCCCAAGCTGAAGACAAAGGCCGTGCAGATGCTCCAGCGTCAGATGAAACGCATGTCGAAATATCTCTCCTACGACATGATGCTCAACACCCGTTTCACCAATCCGTCCACAACACCCGAAACCCGACTGATGAAATATCAGTTCTATAAGTTCATAGAGCTTTACAAGCGTTTCGGCGGCGACGACAAATGGGTTACCGCGCTGTTGCAGCCCACCGGCTATAGCGAGGATACTCTGAAGCAATACTACAATCAGGCATATGGCGGCGACATGGAATCGGAGGGGAGTGCAGATGTAGGCGCTCTGGTCCGTGAGCTCAGCGATGTGGCAGCCATAGTAAACCAGCTTGCCGGGATGAATGCCGTCGACTATGCCTCCCAGAGCGAGGACCACAGAATCCTTGACTCCATATTCTATGGGGCCGTGCAGCAGTACATAGAATACGGCGTGCCGCGCGAGCTTGTGGAGGCCGACCCGGAGATAAAGAAGGTAGACATGAACCGCAGCAAGCGGCTTCACGACGCATATCAGCAGCATCACGTGCAGGGCAACGCTTCGGCGAGGACGGAGGCTGCCGGCTCGCAGGGTGCGGAGATGTCTGCCATGGGGACGCAGACGAATCCCTTCATGTAATGCTTATAGAACGACCACCGTTGTTGTTCCGACTCACGGTGCCGGGGGCGATGTTCCGCCGCCGGTGCCGTGACGGTCGTAAAACGGTCTACCTCACTTTTGACGACGGACCGGTGCCCGAGGTGACACCCTGGACGCTCGACATCCTCGACAGATATGGCGTCAAGGCCACATTCTTCATGGTCGGCGACAACGTGCGCAAGTATCCGGAGCTTTATGCCGAGGTGTTGCGGCGCGGCCACCATGTCGGCAACCACACCATGCACCATGTGCAAGGCATGAGATTGCGGTGCACGAGTTATCTGAGGGATGTGGCCGAGGCACGGCAGTACATCAAGAGCGAATTGTTCCGACCGCCCCATGGCTGGCTGCGACCCCAGCAGACATGGGCCCTGCATGAACATTTCCGCGTGGTGATGTTTGACCTGGTGACACGCGATTACAGCAAGCGTCTCACAGCCCGGGATGTGGTCGACAACGTCAAGCGCTACGCTCGCAACGGCTCGGTGATAGTGTTTCATGATTCAGTGAAGAGCTGGCCACGCCTTGAGAAGGCATTGCCCGAAGCCATTGAATGGCTTCTCGACCAAGGTTATGAATTCCGCAAAGTGCCGATGCCGGCATCCGAGGACTGACGTTCAGGGAGTTCAAACGTAAAAACGTGATGGAGGAAACGTGATGGAGGAAAAGAAGAAAGTATTGATAGTAGGAGCCGGCGGCTTTGTCGGCAGTTTTCTTGTAGAGGAAGGATTGCGGCGAGGTTACGAGGTATGGGCAGGCGTGAGAGCCACTACCTCGCGGAAGTACCTGTCGCAGCTGGAGCTTAATTTCGTGACCTTCGACTTCGACCATCCCGAGACTCTCGACAAGAGCCTTGAGGAGGCGATGCCCGGTGCGAAATGGGACTATATCATCTACAACCTCGGGGCCACCAAGGTGAAGCGTTACGCCGACTTCTCGCGTATCAATTACGACTATCTGCGACATTTCACGGAGGCACTTCACCGTACGGGCAAGGAACCCGAGAGATTTCTCTACATGAGCAGTCTGTCGGCCATGGGACCGGGCGACGAGAAGGGTTATACGCCCTACGACGAGGAGATGATACCGCGTCCCAACACCCGCTACGGAGCCTCCAAGCTGAAGGCGGAGCTATGGCTGCAGACCGCCGGAATACCATACATAATCCTGCGTCCCACAGGCGTTTACGGGCCGCGCGACCATGACTACTTCCTGATGTTCAAGGCCATAGCGCGAGGTTTTGACTTCAGTGTAGGCTTCCGCCGACAGATGCTGACGTTCATATACGCCGCCGACCTGGCCCGCGCCGCTTTCATGGCATTGGAGAAATCGCCGGCCAACGAGATATACCATATCTCGGAGCCGCGGGCCTACTCGCAGAAGGAGTTCCGGCAGCTGGCCATGGCAAAGATGGGAAAGAAGATAGTGGTGCCGATGCGGATGCCCTTGTGGATAGTGAAGATGGTCAGCGGCATCGCCGAGAAATGGGGAGTGGCAGTCAACAGGCCGTCGACGCTCAACAGCGACAAGTACCGCATCATGAAGCAGCGCAACTGGAACGTGAATGTCGACAAGGCGCGGCGAGTACTGGGTTTTGAGGCCGAGACGCCGCTTGCCGAAGGAATAGAAAAGAGTATCCGATGGTACCGGAGGGAGAAATGGCTGTAATGCCGCCGTGGGCACCGGGCTGTGGTCCTGACAGCATCATGGGGCAGACACCGCGCGGGCTGGTGCTGGAAGCCCCGGCACATACGGGAGCCCCTCCCACGGCGCCCGACGGCGGCTGGTCGTGGGTATACCTTGTGCTGGCGCTCGTGTTCTTTGCCGTGGCCATGCGTATCAAGGGGAGCTCACGCTTCATCGCCGCCATGGTCAATGACCTTACCGACACCCGCGAGCGCCAGAACGTGTTCGACGACACGGTGAAAGAGACGAGCTTCCTGATACTTGTCAATCTGCTGTGGGTGGTCAGTTCGGGGGTATTGCTGGCGGCATCGTTCCGTTTGTTGCCGGATACGGCAGGAGGGAGTTTCACGCCACCGGCGTTCAGTCCGGAGGTAATAGGAGTATGCACGCTGGCGGCGCTGGCCTACGATGTGGTCATGCTGCTGGCCTACTGGGTGGTTGGCAACGTGTTTACCGACAGCCGCAAGACAGAGTCGTGGGTGCGGGGCGCCGCCGCCGCTTCAGGTCTACAGACGATTCTTCTTTTCCCTCTGGCATGCCTCGTGATGGCGCAGCCGCAATGGACCGCTACTCTCCTCTTCATAGCCCTCGCAACTTTCCTCATAGGGAAAATTATATTTATTTTTAAGGGTTTTCGCATTTTTTTTACCAAAACTGCCTCATGGTTGCTATTTTTGTATTATCTTTGCAGTTTAGAAATCGTACCCTTACTCCTCATATATGTTCTGACGTTGCAGATATGCACGTCATGGCTATGAAAAAAGACCTTGATCCGAGTGCAGAAAAGCCGAAGAGAAGATGAAGATAAAGAAGATATTAGTATCCCAGCCCCAGCCGGCAGGCGACAAGTCGCCATATTATGACATAGCCCGGAAATACGGCGTTGAGGTCGTGTTCCGTCCATTTATCAAGACCGAGGGATTGACGGCCAAGGAGTTCCGTCAGTCAAAAATCAACATAGCCGAATATACGGCGGTGATATTCACGTCGCGCACGGCTATCGACAATTATTTCCGTCTGGCGGAGGAGTTCCGTTTCAAGGTACCCGACACGATGCGTTATTTCTGCACCACCGAGGCTGTGGCCCTCTACCTGCAGAAGTACATCGTATACCGCAAGCGCAAGATATCGTTCGGCAAAACTGGACGTCTCGGCGACGAGCATCTCCTGGCCACCATGGACAAGAACAAGAAAGAGAAATTTCTCTTTCCTGTGTCGGACGTACACAGCGAGGATACCTCTGTGCTTGAGGAGCATCACCTGAGCGTCACGAAAGCCGTAATGTTCCGCACGGTCAGCAATGATTTCCGCGAGGATGAAGACAAGGACTACGACATGTTCATATTCTTCAGCCCGCAGGGGATAGACTCGCTGAAGAAGAATTTTCCCGACTTCAATCAGGAGACCGACGGCGTGGCCATAGGAGGTCTGGGACAGAAGACGATAGAGGCGATCAGCGAGGCTGGTTTGCGTGCCGACATCGCGGCGCCTACCGCCGAGCACCGCTCGATGCCCGACGCCTTAGCAGCTTTCCTCGAGAAGAACAAGGAAGCCTGATAGCGTCAACGGGGTATGGAGAGGGTCGACGACACGATGCTGGGCAAGCTGTATCTCAAGGATACGGCCTTTCAGACGCTGATGCAGCGCCGGATTTTCAACGTGCTGTTGATAGCTACTCCCTACGACGCCTTTGTCCTCGAGGAGGATGGCCGAATCGAGGAACAGATTTACAACGAATATGTGTCGCTGAACCTGACGTCGCCGCCGCGCTTCACGATGGTGGCCACGTACGCCGAGGCATATGCCCAGCTGCGTGAGAAGAGCTTCGACATGATCATCGCCATGCCCGGTGTGGACATCAGCGAGACATTCCGGGAGGCTGTCAATATCGACTGGGAATATCCCGAGATACCTTTTGTGGTGCTCACGCCCTTCAGCAAGGAGGTGCGCCGGCGTATCGCCAACGAAGACCTGCGGGGTGTGGACTATGTGTTCTCTTGGCTTGGCAACGTCGACCTAATATTGGCCATAATCAAGCTGGTGGAAGACAGCATGAATGCTCCCAACGACATTCTCGACACGGGAGTGCAGGCCATCCTTCTGGTGGAGGACTCGATACGCTTCTACAGCTCGATATTGCCCTATCTTTTCAAGTTTCTTCTCAAGCAGAGCAAGGAGTTCAGCAAGGAGGCCCTCAACCAGCACGAGGCATCGTTGCGTATGCGTGGACGCAGCAAGGTGTTCCTTGCAAAGAATTACGAGGAGGCCACGGCCATCATCGACAAGTATGGCGACAATATCCTGGGGATGGTCACCGACGCCCGTTTCCCGGTAAACGGCGAGAAGGACCCCGACGCCGGAATGCGACTCGCCGAGTATCTGCACCGCCGCAATCCCCATGCGCCGGTAATCATGGAGAGCCAGGAAAGCTCCAACCGTCAAAGAGCCGAAGAGGCCGGATATACATTCCTCGACAAGAATTCCAAGAAGCTGCCCGTGGACCTGCGTGCCGCCGTCATGAAGGAGTTCGGTTTCGGCGACTTCATAGTGCGCTATCCCTCCAACGGCCGCGAGATGATGCGCATACACAACCTCAAGGAACTGCAGAACGGCATCTTCGAGATTCCCAGCGACTTGCTGCATTTCTATTCGCAGAACAACTGTATAAGCCGGTGGCTCTATTCACGGGCCCTCTTCCCGATTGCCGAGGCGTTGAAGCATCACGTGTTCAAGGATATCGAGGATGCGCCGAAGGTCCGCAAGCTGGTGTTCGAGTGCATAGTGCGTTACCGGCGGATGAAGAACCGGGGTGTCGTTGCCGAGTTCGACCGCGACAATTACGACGACTACAGCAATTTCGCCCGCATAGGACAGGGGTCGATGGGGGGCAAGGGGCGCGGCCTGGCATTCATCGACCAGATTATCAAGCGCAACCCTGTGTGCGACAATTTCGAAGGCGTGCAGATTACCATCCCTCATACGCTGGTGGTATGCACCGATATCTTCGACGAGTTCATGGACCGTAACGGTCTATACCAGATAGCGTTGAGCGACGCCCCCGACGAGGAGATACTGCGGGCCTTTCTCAACGCGGAGCTTCCCGAGGAGGTCAACGAAGACTTCCTGGCCTTTTTCGATGTGGTTCACCGCCCGCTGGCAGTACGCAGCTCCTCGTTGCTCGAGGACTCCCATTACCAGCCTTTCGCCGGAATATACTCCACCTACATGATACCCTACATCCACGACATATCAGCGCGACTGAGGATGTTGTCGGCGGCTGTGAAAGCGGTATACGCATCAGTGTATTTCGCCGACTCCAAGGCATACATGACGGCCACAAGCAACGTGATAGACCAGGAGAAGATGGCCGTGATTCTGCAGGAGGTGGCCGGCAATGACCATGACGGCTTCTATTACCCCAACTTCTCGGGCGTGGGACGCAGCCTCAATTACTATCCCATAGGCGATGAAAAGAGTTCCGAGGGCGTGGTGGAGATAGCGGCCGGACTCGGCGAGTACATCGTCGACGGCAGCAAGGCCCTGCGCTTCAGCCCCGCCCATCCCGAACATGTGGTGCAGACATCAACGGTGCAATCGGCGTTGCGCGACACCCAGACTTACCTCTACGGCCTGCAGCCGAAGATTGTGGCCAACGACGATTTCTCCGTCGACAACAACTTCAATATCTCCCGCATTTCTGTGGCCGACGCTTTCAAAAGCGGCTCGCTGAAATATATGGTCTCCACCTACGATGTCAACGACGACATGCTCCGTGACACCGAGGCTGGACCTGGCCGAAAGGTGCTTACTTTCGCCAACATACTCAAGCACGACAGATTCCCGCTGGCGCGCATCGCCAGGTTCATGCTCGAGACCGGGCAGTACGAGCTGGGACGTCCCGTGGAGATAGAGTTTGCCGGCAACATATTCGCCGAACCGGATGCCGACGGACGCATAGGCACTGTCTACTGGCTGCAGATCAGGCCGATTGTCGACCGCAAGGAGATGCTCGACAACAAGATCATAAAGCTGTCTGACGAAAAGCTGCTGATGCGCAGCGACATGGCCCTGGGTCATGGAGTGATGGACAATGTGCGTCATGTGGTGTATGTCAAGGAAGGAGCCTTCGACAGTCTGCGTACGCGCGAGATAGCCGCCGAGGTGGCCGACATCAACAAGGAACTTACCGACGCCGGACAACCCTATATCCTTCTGGGCCCGGGCCGATGGGGCACCAGCGACCCGGCTCTGGGCATCCCGGTGCGGTGGCCGCAGATTGCCAATGCACGCCTGATTGTGGAGTCGGCTCTCCCCGGGTTCAGGATAGAACCGAGCCAAGGTACGCATTTCTTCCAGAACCTTACCTCCTTCGGCACGGGTTACTTTACCATCGACATGCAGGCCGGGAGCGGTTATCTCGATATGGGATACCTCGATGCGATGCCTGCGGAGAAGGAGACGGAGTTCATAAGGGTGGTGCGTTTCGACGAGCCGCTCACCATAGCCATCAACGGTATGAAATCGAAGGGGGTGGTTATGAAACAGGGTATTGCCGACACCTGATGGGGAAAGCTCTGGACATATGGCTTCATCCGCGTCGGACCATGGAAGAGCTTGACGAGCTGACTATTGCCAACGCCGACCTTTCCGCCCGTCTTGAAAAGAGCGCGGAGGAGTTGAGGTTGGGAGAGGAGGAGCTTACCGCCGAGCGGGCTTCTGCCTCGGAGCTTCGCTGCAAGGTAGGGGAGCTGCAGGAGGAGCTTGACCGCCGTGACGAGGAACTTCGCGACTTGCGCGACCGTCTCGATGAATGGAAAGACATGGATCGCCGTGTCAGCGAGTTCGAGCGGGGGCTCACTGCCGTGGAGGATATGAAGAGACATTACGAAGATAGGATAGGCAGACTGCGTGCCAAGATAATCGAGATGCGCGAGAGCGGCCGTAAGGGGGAAGTCAATCATGCCGGCGGCAAGACACCGGTGATTGATATGACGCTGGCTGCCCCGCTTGCCGACGATGACCCAGATGCCGACTGGCTGCAGCCTCTCCCCTGACTTCGACATAATACGCTGACATACACAAAGGGTCTCGCGACTTTTGACCTGTAACGCAATGCAAAAGAAACTGAGGGAAATAATATCAAGCATACCGAAAGCGCTGGGCATCACGGTGCTGGCCTTTCTGTTGTCGATGGTTCTGGCGGTGCCGTTCAATGCCATCACCACGGCGGTGGTGAGCGCGCCGGAGAAGAACGACCTGCGCATGGCCGACATGTTCGCCCAGTTTGCCGACAACAGGAGCGTCAGCGACTACGACGACAGGATAGTGCTCGTGAACATCGGTGCCGCCGGCCGTGAAGAGATTGCCGAGCTGCTGGGCATCGTGGAGGAAGGAGCACCCGAGGTAATAGGTCTCGACGTGAATTTCCCAAAGGCGGGTGCGGAGAGTGTCGACAGCCTGCTGGTGGAGGCTTTGACGCTCGCCGAGAATGTGGTATGCGCGCAGACTGTCACGGCCGACAATGGAAAGTTCAGTCCCGGTGTGCGACCCTTTTTCTACGGTCAGGTGCCCGGTATGGAATATGGAGTGGTGACATGGCCTACGGAGAACCCTGACGCCAGAGTGCGGCAATACAGAATTGATTTCCCGGTGAAGGGCGACACGTTGGTGTCGTTTGCCGGACTTTTGGCCGAGAGGTATGTTCCCGGAGCATTGCGCCGCTTCCGTAGCCATGATTCCGAACTCGGCATCATCGACTTCCCGTCGCGGCGGTTTCCGGTATACGATGCCGGCGAGGTGGCAGACCATCTGGAAGACCTTACCGGAAGGATTGTGCTCATAGGCGGCATGAACGACCTCGACGACTCCCATGCCACACCGGTGTCGCCCAGAATGCCCGGCGTGCAGATTCACGCGCATATCATCGCCAACCTTATCGACGGCGACTGGCCCGTGGATATAACGTATCCCTACGATGCGCTTATAGCCTTGGCAGCCTGCTTCATAATGGTGATGATTTCCCTTAACTTCAAAAAAGATTACAAGGGTATCGCGATGCGTTTTCTGCAGGTAGGATGCGCATATCTGGCCATAAGGACAGGCTATTGGCTGTATGTGGACCATGCCGTGATTCTGGACCTCACCACCACTTTGCTCATGATTACCTTCGGCATGTTCGCCATTGATGTGTGGAACGGCGTATGGTACTTCGGAAATAAGCTTTTTAACAGATTATTCAGGAAAGAAACAACAAAAGAAACACCATGCAAAGAATTGTCATGATTATTCTTGCCGCGATAGCCATGTTTGCGGCACATGCGCAGTATGCAGTATATGAAGTCAAGGGTAAGGCCACTGTCGAACGGCAGGGTCAGACGAAAGCGGTGACCAAAGGTATGGAGCTGAAACCCAATGATATCCTCGACCTCGGCCGTGGTGCCGAGGTGACCGTGACCAGCAAACTGCGCAAGAAGAATCTAACCGTAAAGGGGGAGGGCCGCGCTACGGTGCTCAACAGGATGGTCGATGCCAACAGGAAGGCCAAGGACAACGGTACAGTAGTGGGCGGATTCGGACCCAAAGGGAATAAATTCCCTAAGAAACCGCAGCCGGGCAATATGATATATACTCATGACGGAGCTGCTAACCGGGGTGGCTTGGAAATATGCGACTCCGACACCTCTTATGTATCCGACATACAGCTTCTGGCCGCCATTCTGCGCAACTGGGAATGCTATACGCGTCAGAATAGTATCTTCCCCGCGGAGTTCCGCTATGTCACCGAGGATGGTGCCGACAATCTGGTGATTGAAAACCAGGGCGACAACACCATCTATTTCAACATATTCAGGGTGACTGATGGAAAGGGGATATCAGCGGAGACCTATTCGTCGACATCGCCGGAACTCAACAACAGCGTGGGTCCTCGTGCGGAGTGGACGATGGTTTGGCGGCCGCAGCTTGGCGACGGCAGCCGCCGGGTGGTGCTGATGTCGGATGAGCCCTTCGACCTTGAGGAGCTTCTTCTGGAGCTTCAGGAGGGCGACGACAATATTGACGATTCCCCGGCGGTGCAGCGCAACAAGTGGGTGAAGGTGCTCTGATCAGAGCACCTCACCGCGCAATGTGGCCGACGAGGCATCGGTGATGCGCACCTTCACTAAGTCGCCGGCATTGACGCCACGGCGTGGGAATACCACAAACTTGTTCTGCGACGTGCGGCCGCAGTATTCCTCGGCATTCCGCTTGGAAGGTCCTTCCACCAGTACCTCGAAGCATTTGCCCATGTCGCGGCGGTTGCTCTCCAGCGACAGCTCGTTCTGAAGTGCTATCATACGGTTGAGGCGTTCTATCTTCACTTCCTCGGGAATGTTGTCGGGCATTGTTCTGGAAGCCAACGTGCCGGGACGTTCCGAATATTTGAACATGAAGGCGGAGTCGAACCCCACTTCCCTCATGAGCGAGAGGGTCTGCGCGAAATCCTCCTCCGACTCGTTGTGGAATCCCGTGAACATGTCGGTGGATATCCCGGCGTCGGGAATTATGCGTCGGATGGCGGCTATACGGTCGAGGTACCACTGCCGGGTATATTTG
>CABUTY010000017.1 GCA_902494595.1 uncultured Porphyromonadaceae bacterium
TCGACAACAGGATCAGCCGGGCCATGGCGTTGCGCGACTGTTATGCCGCGGAGGGTAATGATTCGGCGGCGCTGTATGCCGACACGCTTGCCATGCTTACGGCTGAGCTGCGGCGGCTTCGGACTGTGGCCGACGGCAACAGCGGCATTCGCCGCGCCTTGCTCGACGGGTATGTGCAGAGGGAGTCGGATAGAGACCGCCGCGGCACAGTCACGGCGATATGTGTGGCCGCGGGTATCGTGCTGTTGCTGGCTGGCGCGGTATGGCTGACATGGCGCTACCGGCGCAAAGGGAAGATGGCACTTGAAGAGAGAAACGAAGGGTTTGAGGAGCGGCTGCTCAGGAAGCATCCCGACCTTACGCCTGGCGAACTGCGGCTGGCATGCATGGTGCGCAGCGGCGCCGACAACAAGCATATAGCCCGCCTCCTCGGCATCAGCCCCGGCTCCGTCTACACCAACCGTTCCCGCCTCCGCCAGAAACTCCTCCTCGACCCCGACACAAACCTCGACATATACCTCCGTTCTTTTTAAGGAACAGAGCCTAGGCTAACCGAAAATTTCAGAATGCGAACCGAGACGTAATACGCCAATCCGTTTCGCTGTCTCATCAATCCATACAAGAAGGAAATCGCCTTCGACATGACATTCCATGCAGCCGGCATAATTCCCTGTAAGCATATGAGGTCTGTTGATTTTAGGGATTGGTTCCTCGTCACGAAGCTTACGAAGAATCTCCACAACCTTTTTCATTTTCTTGGGCTGGTTGCGAAATCGTTTGGCATCTTTTTTATACTGGGTAGAGAATCGAAGTTCCTTCATAACCCCATAGACTTATACATGGCATCCACGCTTGAAACATCAAGCGGACCCTGTAACTGCCCGGCTTTGGCCTCTTCCAAAGCCGCTTTGGTTTCTGCATTAGGCTCTGTATATGCAATGTCAAGCAATGCGCATTCCACGAAGTTGTTAAGACTGCGATTCTGCAGTTTAGCCATCTGTTTCAACCGCTCAATAAGATTTATGGGCAGACGGAAACTCTGTGCTTTTTTCTGTATTGTCATATCCATGGTGAGTCCATTTTTTTTCTTGTATGCAAAGTTAATACATTTGTATTACAATAACAAATGTATTACAATAACGAATCACAAGCAAGTGCGGTTACTCATTGATTTTAAGGAACGCGCTCTTATGATTCGGATGTGGAGGATTTTTTGAGCTCGGGGTAGGCTACGCGGGCGTGGTATATTGTGCCGAGGCGCTTCTTGAAGGTGTCTTTGATGATCTCTATGTCGCGGAAGGATATGGGGCTTTCGTTGAAGAGGCCATCCTTTACCTGGGTGTCGATGATTTTGTCGACGAGGTTGTTGATAGCCTCGGGGGAATAGTCGGAGAGGCTTCGTGAGGCGGCTTCGACGCTGTCGGCCATCATGAGGATTGCCGTTTCGCGGCTGCGCGGATTCGGCCCCGGGTACATGAACTTCTTCTTGTCGACCGGTTCGTCGCTCTCCTTGCGGTTGTTGACGGCGGTATTGTAGAAGTAGCGTGTCACGCTGCGGCCATGATGCTCGGGGATGAAGGCGCGCACTACCTGCGGGAGCTTGATCTTTTGGGCGAGCTGCAGGCCTTGCGTGACATGCGATATGATCTTATGGGCCGACACTTCGGGGTCGAGGCCGGCGTGGGGGTTGACGCCATGCTGGTTCTCGGTGAAGAATATGGGGCTGTCGAGCTTGCCTATGTCATGGTACAGGGCGCCTGTTCGCACGAGCTGAGTGTTGGCGTTGATGGCGCGGGCAGCCTCCGAGGCCAGTGTCGACACCTGCATGGAATGCTGGAAGGTGCCCGGAGCCTCTTCGGCCAGACGACGAAGCATCGGATTGTTTATGTCGGAAAGCTCCACGAGCGTCACCGTGGACGTGAAGCCGAATATCTTCTCTATCACCAGAATCAGGATGTAGACGAAGGAGAGCACCACGGCGTTTATGGCGAACATTCCCACCAGGCGCCATTCGAAGTCGTGGAGGGTACCCTCGTCAAGGAGGAGCATGGTGGTGTAGCACACGAGGTATGCCAGGAAGGTTATGGCGGCGGTGCGTAGCAGCTGGCTGCGCTGGCTGAGAATGTGGATGCTGAAGGCGGCGCTCAGCCCGGCGATAAGCTCCAGGAATATGAATTGGTGCGGGTCGATGGCCACCAGCGACGCTATCAGCACCGTAACCAACAGCGAGAATATGGCAGTGCGGGCGTCGAAGAATACCATAATGACCACCGCCACCGCCGCAAACGGTACCAGGAAGATGCCGTTGTTGAGGTATTCGAACATCAGGATGGCGAAGGCGGCAAACAGCGTGATGAACGACATGATGAACGTCATCTGCTTGATGGAGCGGAAAATGGCGGGACGGTATATCTTGAGGAACATGTATAGGCACCCGAGCCAGATGATTATGAAGAGAGCCTGTCCTATGTAGAAATAGGTAGAGTCGTGTTCGCCGCGGCTCTCCTCGAGTTTCTGCATGTAAGTGTTGAGGTTGGTATAAATCTGGGGTGTCACAATCTCGCCCCTGTCGACGATGCGCTGACCTTTCTTGATTACGCCGATAGAGGCGTCGGCGGCGAGGTAGTCCTGAGCGCGGTATTTGCTGTCGGCCACGGTGTCGAGCACGATGTTGGGCACGAGCACGGCGTTGAGCGCGCGCGCTATCTCCTCGTTGTGTTCCTCAAGCATTGGACCGCCGCTCTCGCGGTATGCCGAGTCGAGGTATTCGAAGGCCATAGCCGGCGAGAGCATCTCGGCGGCATCCACCACGGTTAGTGCCGGGGCTCCGTTGATTTTGTTGGCCACCCTAATGGCGTTGTGGGGGTTGCGACGTATGCGCTCATAGGTATGAGAGTCCACCACGCCGCGGCCGTATATCTCATGAAGGAGGTTTACGAGAAGGTGTCGCACGGGAGCCGGCGCAACGTTGGTGATGGCGGCGTTGAAGCGGGTTGCGGCGTTCTCCTCCACGTTGGGGGCACGCTTCACGATGGGCTGGAAATTGCGGTTGATGCTGTCGCGCATCTGCTGCGCCGACGCCGAGTCGCGCTTTATCTCCATGTCGAAATCGGCCATGAGCAACGGATAGCGCCATGGCTGGTTGGGCTCGTATACGTAGTTCTGAGCATCGTTATGCGGCAGCAACAGCAGCAGAACGATGGTGGCGCTGACAAGCAGGGCCATACGCAGCAACCGGCTATTCGTCTCTTTTTTCATATACGGTTGGCTTATTGTACGCCGTCGATACCCTTGAGGGCATTGCAGATATTGGTCACGGTATTGGTGCTGTCGGTCTGCACGGCAATCTCGCACTGGAACACCTCCTGGTTGGCCGATATGGAGAGACTGCGTATGTTGACGCCCAATTTCTGCGAGACGAGGGCCGTGATTTCCTCGAGGATACCATGTCGGTCTATACCTTCTACGGCAATTGAGGCGAGGAATTTGTCGGCGGAGCCTCCCCAGCGGGTTGCCACGAGCCGCGGCCCGTAGTTGGTTTTAAGCCGCATGGCCACAGGGCACGACACTTTGTGGAGCACCACCTCCTCGTCGTCGTTGACGAATCCCAGCACGTCGTCGCCCGGTATGGGCGTGCAGCAGGGTTCCGTGATGTAGTTGGGGTATTCGGCATCGGGATGGAGCACGAACACTTCCTTGCGGTTGATGGGTTCGCGAGGCTTGTCGTCGTCGGTCTTGTCGGTCTTCTTGGAGCTGAAGGGGTTTCGCAGCAGCTTTCGCAGCAGGTTGGAGCGCTTCTTGTAGAGAGCCTTCATCTTGTCGGCGCTGAGGTTTATTTCGTCGCGGGCTATCTTGACGTAGAGCTCGTCGGTCGACTTGAGGCCCATGCTGTTGCACATCTTCTTCTGGAGGTCGTCGGTGAGTTCGTATCCCTCGCTTTCGGCGAATCTGGCGAGGATGTCGCGGCCGCGGGCGAGTAGGGCGGGACGGTTGTTGCGCAGGAAGTAGCGCAGACAGCTCTGCGCCTTGGCCGTATGGCAGTATTCGAGCCATTGCCATTGCGGCTCCTGGCTCTCGCTGGTGATGATTTCCACCTGGTCGCCGCTGTCGAGCACGTGACCCTGCGGAACCAATTTATGGTTGATTTTGCCGGCGATGCAGTGCAGCCCCAGCTGTGTGTGCACGGCGAAGGCCATGTCGAGAACCGTCGACTTCGCCGGCAGTGTTATCAGGTCCCCTCCGGGGGTGAATACGTATATCTCCCTCGCGAACAGGTTGAGCTTGATGGTGTCGAGGAAGTCTATGGCGTTGGGCTCCGGGTTGGCAAGGATATCCTTGATGGTGTTGACCCATTTCTCGAGTTCGGAATCATCGTCGTATTCGCCGGTCTTGTATTTCCAATGTGCGGCGTATCCGAGTTCTGCGATTTCGTCCATCTTCCGGGAGCGTATCTGCACCTCGATCCATTTACCTTCGGGTCCCATGGCGGTGAGGTGCAGGGCGCGGTAACCGTTGGCCTTGGGCGTGGATGTCCAGTCGCGGAGCCTGTCGGGGTGCACCTTGTGGCCGTCGCTGAAGAAGGTATATACTTCCCAGCAGCGTATGCGCTCCAGGCTGTCGTCGTCGTTCTCGAAAATCACGCGCACGGCGTATACGTCGTAAATCTCGTCGAAGGGTATATGCTTCGACTCCATCTTGTTGTAGATGGAATAAGCGCTTTTCACGCGCGTCTTTATCTCGTATTTGAATCCGGCCTGGTCGAGGCGTTTGCGCACGGGAGCCACGAATTTCTCCACCACTTCCTGGCGGTGGGCCTCCGACTCGTTGACCAGTCGGCGTATCTCTTCGTATTTTGCCGGATGTTCGTATTTGAAGGCGAGGTCTTCGAGTTCGTTCTTTATTTTGAAAAGGCCGAGGCGGTGTGCGAGAGGAGCGTAGACGTAGAGGGTTTCTCCGGCGATCTTGAACTGTTTCTCGGGGCGCATGCTGTCGAGGGTGCGCATGTTGTGGAGACGGTCGGCCATCTTTATGAGCACCACGCGTATGTCGGTGCTCATGGAGAGAAGGAGTTTGCGGAAGTTTTCGGCCTGGAGGCTTGCCTTGGCGCCGAAGATGCCGCCGGATATTTTGGTGAGGCCTTCCACGATGCCGGCGATTTTGGAGCCGAAGTTGGCCTCGATATCCTCGCGGGTATAGTCGGTATCCTCCACCACATCGTGGAGGAATGCCGCGCATATTGATGTGGAGCCGAGGCCCAGCTCGGAGATTACGATTTTGGCCACGGCAATGGGGTGGAGGATGTAGGGTTCGCCGCTACGCCGTCGCACCCCCTTGTGCGCCGCTTTCGCAAAACGGAATGCCCGTTCGATTTTCTCCACCTTCTTGCGGTGATTGCTCGCCAGATAGGCTTGCAGCACCTCCTGATAGGCCGCCTCTATGATGCGGTCTTCCTCTTCTGCACTCTTTGGCAAATACTCCGGATTCATACCAACAAAATTACGAAAATTTGTGAAAACGACAAATAAAAAATAGATGGAGTGACCGATAGATAAAAATGATGGAGAGAACCAAATGTAAGAAGCTGATTAGATTACTCCAGCCCGTCGATAAGAATAAAGGAACTCCAAATACTGGGACTGTTCCAACTGGGATTATCTTTGTTGTACTTAAGGATGTCTATGGAGTATCTCAAGGCGTCAGATTTAGATTTGCCATTTAGCAACCATTCTCTGTAAAATGAGGACATGAGAGTGCAAGTAGCCTTATCGTTTACGGGGCGAAGAGATACGAGGACAGACCCTACCCCGGCTTTCTTGAAGGCGTTGGGTAGCCCTGCCACATCATCAACAGTGATGTCTCCGAGGCCGGTCTGACATGCTGAAAGTACAGCCAAATCCATTTCTGAAAAGTCAAGGTTAGAAATTTCATAAGCTGTCAGAATTCCATCGCATGAGTTTTTAGGCACCTTGTTGAAAATAAAAGCATTAGATGCACCGCTCATCAATAGACCGGAGCGTTTCATAGCATCATTTACTCCCGGCGCTGTTTCAGGAAACATTCGGAGCCATGCAGCATTCCTGATATGTTTTTCTTTTGGGAAATAAAACCCATGTGTTGCAAGATGGAGAATACCGACATTTTTGCCACTTAAAGAAAAAACAGCTTCCTCAACACCTTGGGCATCTTTGAAAACCGTTGGTTTAAACGCTGACTGCTTTTCGAGGATTGAGGCAACTGAGTCAACTTCTGTTTCTGTCCATTCTAAATAGGGGATGGATTTATATCCGCGGTTGTCGGGCAGTGTTGACGAACCTCTGTATGCAAGCAGATTCTCGGGTAATATATGTTTATTACCCTCTTGTACCATAATATTTTCGTCCAAGTCGTATATTAAACCGCCGAACAGTACGATTCTTCCGGATTCCTCTTTCTTATGGCGGTTAGTGAGTTCTCTCGTGGATGAAAGTCGGGAAGCTGTAAATATATCGCGGGTAAAATGTTCGATTGGTATTCTGTGGAGACTGCCTGCTCCTGAAAAGAATATCTCTTTTTTGTCCTTAATAAAAGGGAGCAGGGGTTTCCATATCATATCCCATGTATTATCTGGAGAAACAAAAGAAATCAGGCTATCTATGGGACGTGCTATGCCTAATGAAGTGATTTCAGGGGCATTCGAATCTCTTGAAAGAATGGCTGCTCCATATGATTTATTATTGTCGGTGTCAGTATATTCAAAGAATTCTATGGCCATTTGGTTCTGGTCCAAGGCATTGGATACGTCCTTCCAACTGTAATTGAAATAGTTTTTAACCGATGGGAGATCATAGCATAGGTTTCTAAACGAGACAAACGCTTCTTCGCTCTTTTGAATAAGTTTTTGGCGGTTTTCAATTGGCATCGGGGTCTTGAGATAATTACGTAACGAATCCCATCGGCAATAAGAATCCCGTACACTCTGGCCGGCTTGAAAAGCAATTTTTTTTAAACCGACTTCCGTATACAGGAGGAGACCTTTGCCTATAAGCAGTGCGTCATATGTGCGCATGGCCATTGAATCGGATGGACACTGCAAGGCATATGCCGGGAAATCCGAGAGAAACCACGGCCCCCAGCTGTTCCATATCTGCTCTCGGCGCTCGGGAGTTTCGAACATGTTGTAGGCAATGTCGTTGAAACGCATGTCAAAATAGTTGGAGGCATATGCTGCGGCAGCCTCATGCTGACCCGCCTTGCGTAGATTCAAGGCCATGAGAGATGATATATGGCTGATTGTCTGATGGTTGTTTTTATCGAGTTGGTTAATGATTTTCAATGCTCTCTCAAGGTAACCGACAGCATCCTCATACTCGCCTGCCGATTGGTAAAAGGATGCCATATTGATAAGTGCGTTTATATATGGAGTACTATGGCTCATGCCCAGTTGTTGGTAAATTTGTTCAACTTGTGCTCCATGTTTAATCGCATCATTCAGTGTAGAGGAATCCTGACTTTCCAATACTGCCAGTGTATTGAGTATACTGCACGTATTAAGATCGGGACTATCCTTTGTCGCGATTTTGGTTTTAAGCTCCTGAATCATGCCGTCGGTTTGTCCGGCAGCCAGTCTGAATGCGTAGAGTAATTCGTTGTGCCGGGAATTATTTTCATCAATATTGGCTTTCAATAATGCCAGGGCTTCTGCGAATCTTTTCTCGGCATATAGGAGTCTGGCCTCCACAATTCCGCTGGATTTTCTGACTTCCTTATCCTTAATGTATGGTTTGATTTCCATGAGGATTGCCCGTGCCTTATGGTAATCGCCCATTTGAATGCAAGCCATTGCGCAATCCTGTGAAGCAATTTGGAATTCTTTGCTTTTTACTCCTTTTTTTGATTTATATAATTCCGTTGCCAACTCGCAATAGTATAACCCCGATGATGGCTGGTTGTTCATTATTAGGGAAACTCCCGTCAAATGGAGAACTCCTTCATAAAACTCATACTTCTTGAGACGGGACGCATTGTCAAATATTTTCAGCAGTTCCACTCCTGACGAGATGGATGCACTGTAGATTCCACGATTGTGATAATTCGATATTTCTTTTATGCAATTTATAATCCGGAGGGGATTGTATCCATAATAGATACAATCTTTGCTGAACTTGTAGGATTCTTTAATTGACATCGCCTGACATTGAAATCCTACAAGGATTAAGATAGTTAACAATAGAGATGATTTTTTTATATTGATTTCCATTTTCTGAATGATTGTCTTAGAAACTGTTTAAATTTATGTGTAAATTTTTATTATACTTTATGAAGTCATGCTTTTAAGAATCTTTTTGGTGCTTTCCGCCAGGTTTCATCGGTCACGATGCCCGCATCGCTCCCTCCTCAACTTGCGGAACTCCCACAAAATTTTCTCAAAATCATTGGCTCATAAATTCAAACAGTTTCTTAGATTTGTAAAGATTGCGGCAGTGTTATATGGAGAGAGTGAGATGTTTGTGTGGATTTTATTGGCATAAAGACTTATGTTTTTGATGTTTTGTTTTAAGAATATTTTTATATTTTGCTTGGAGTATTCTTTAAAGGTTAAATCAACAATCGACAGGCACGGCAGCAGACCATCGGATGAAGTGTCAAAGAGGGAAGAGTACATACTATATCCGTAAATGCATTTGTTATTGGCAGGTAAAAAATATGATTGTTCCTCGGTTTCAATTTGGAGATCCAATGGAGGCCAGCTACCGTTGTGGCGTGTGGTTTCATCTTTGCTTCGTTCTTTGCGTGCAGTCTCCCATGTTTCATATATGGTGCGATATGCCGCACTTGTGTCAGGATAGAACACAATTCCTATAGCCTGTCGTTTACCTATTTTACAATATACAAGGGAAAAAGTGATGTCAAATTCTTTATTGTCGCTTTGGCATAATTTGCCGGTTATCGAATCAGAAACCATGCCTATACATACTCCATTCTCATAGTAAGGATGCATGGCTTGACATGGGGATTCAATCCCACAGATAGACAAGAACGCCAATATGAAAGCGACGATAGGAAAGTAATTGGCTTTTTTGGAAAATTCTGCAAATAACATTCTACAATAAAAGTTAAATAGTGTCTGCAGACCATTAAGGCCTGCAGACAGATACAAGATTATTTTCTAATCAATTTGAGTGTATGGTATGATATGAGTCGGGGCGTGAATCAGTTCACGGCCATACGGTAGAGGTTGGCTCTGCTTCCGCGGTTCACGATCTTGATTTTGTAGGTCTGGGTGCGGGAAGGATACCATGAAGCCACGCACTGGTCGGTGTAGTCGGCATCGGAAGCCACACGGTTGCCGGCGGGGTCATATACGTAAAGGTCGAGGTCGCTGTCGCCGTCGCCGGAAACAACCACCATTGCCAGCTCGCCGCCGCGGAACTGTACGTTGTAAACGTCGGTGGAGTTGCCGCTAACCACATCGGTATGAACGGCATAGTTGCTGGTGGCGCCGCGCTTCGAGGAGCTCTTCAGGCCATCGATGAGGGCGAGAAGGTTCTCGTCGCCGGCTGCGTATTCGGTGGCGTCGGCAAGTATCTGGTTTACGTCGTAGGATACTTTGGACTGCTTGCTCTCGGCCTTGTCGCCGGCATTCTCTTTTTTACCCTCGAAAGGCTTGTCGGAACCGTTCTTCTGGTAGATCTCCACAGCCTGGATCAGCGGAAGGGCCTCTTTGTTGGCATAACCGTACTGTACGAGTTCGCCGGCTACTGTCATCATGCGAGCCTCTGCAGGTACTGCGGCGCCGGCCGGTTTCTCTTCGCCTTTCTGTGCATAGCTCATGCCGCATACTGCGCTCATAGCCATAATGGTAAGAAGTGTTCTCTTCATAATTAATTTTGTTGATTGTTGTTATTTGTTGGTATTTGTTGTTATTGTGATTTTGCCTTGCCGTGTTGGTTTAATCGATGTAAAATTACTTAAATATGCCGGAATATCAAAATAAAAATTAAACAGACTCCATCTCTTTTCCGATGCATTTATAATTGTGCTGTTCCCGTTTTGGAATCACAGAACTGAACAGGAACTGCACAGAGAGTTCACAGAGGGGTGCAGTTCCGGTTCAGTTCTGTGATCAAAAATATACAAAATAAAAAAGCCGGACTTCTCACGAGGGCCGGCCTTTTTCCCGTCTTTTCCGGCATCCGCCGTAGAGACAGTCGATAGAAATTACTAATGTATATAACCCAAAATTTAGACAATAATGCTTTTCACTATGGAATTTAGATTCAGGGAAGATGCCGGTTTTACGCGGCATCCTCTGATTTAAGACATGAATTACAAACAAATACTAAAATCATCTTGCGATATTATACAAAGAGAATCTGCTCCATGCATGTAGGTGTGACCGGAGGTTAGTCCGACCGCTGTTCGGAGGCCGTCACTACGGCCTCTGATGTCGTAACTCCATACCATCGACATGGCAGGAGTCGGGATTCATAACCTTGACGGAAAGTGAAGCCGTCTCGCGGCTTCGGGAAACAATTGTTGCATCAGTTGTGTCTTTTCTCCTTTTTCGTGAATCTATAACGCGGCCAAAGCACCCCATATTTTAGTATGAGGTGCAAAATATTGTTAAGGAATGTTTTTTAAGAATCTTAAATTTTTCGGGTCATAATTGTGCCGTGGCGTCTGTGGCAGGGGAATTGTCGGCCGGGGAGTATGCGTCGGGAGATACGATAAGCATCAGTATATACCTGTCTGCATCGTCGAGGAGACGCACATCGACCATGTTGTTGTCGACGCGGCCATTCACGAAGAATAAGTCGGGGGTGTCGGCCACGGCGCCAATGTCAGCGGTTATGTCATTCAGTTCCTGGAGAAGCGTGCCGGAGAAGCCGGCCTGGTCGCTGTTGGCGGCAGCTTTGCCGTCGCCGGTGTAGGGGAAAAGGAAAAAGTAGCA
>CABUTY010000018.1 GCA_902494595.1 uncultured Porphyromonadaceae bacterium
CAGGTAATGATATTTCCTCTATGCCGCAGGATTCAAATGCACCTCCCCAGATTGTTTGTATAGTTGATGGTAATTTCGGTGCTGTCCGGAGTGAATAGCAGTTATAGAACAGACCACCGTCAACACAATCCACACCTTCCGGAATTTCAAGCTCGCAGTCCAGATACCAGTCATTTTTGAATGCCCTTATCTCAATTTGCCTTACACTTTGGGGAATGTTCACAGTCCTCAGCTCCATATAGCCGAGCGACTCTTTACCGATTCTGACAATGCCTTCAGGCAGCAAGATGTTGCGAATTTTCAGAAGAGCTGTTTCCTCCCCCCTCTTCTGCTCGCGCCATAGGGCACTGTCGGGGACCTCGTTGTTCTTTAGCGCGGCCTGCCGGAGATCGAGCATCTCGAGACCGCTGCCCGAGTCGGGTACAAAATCCCTCACGGCCCTGAAGTCGGAGACGTCCATGGGACCCGCTATGGCCAGAGTGTCGCATTCCATAACGCCGCTCTCCTTCAGCCTGCCGGACACCTGCCCATAGTCCGCTGTCTCTATTTTCAGAGTACTCTGCCTTGTCGCGTTCACCGTAAAAGCCGGATCCGACATTTCCATGCCAAGCGACAGCGACACCGCTGCCATGGCATATATTATCCCTTTTTTCATACTTTACATCTTTATGGAGATTCCTATTTCTTTTCAAACTTCATGGACTGCACTTCACGTCCATCAACAAAGGCCGATATGGCGAAAATGTCGGCGCGCCATGTTGACAAGTCTATTTCAAGGGTACGCTCTTTCGGCCTGATCTTATGGTTGTACACCATGGTTCCGGATGCAGATGATACCACGGCAACGGTACAACCGTCGGGCAAGTCGTCCGACAGTCTGACAACAAGCCTGTTGCTGTCACGTTCCACCGACAGGATGATTTTAGCTCTTTCCACAGTATACCCTCCGGTCGCTAATCCACCATCTTCGTCGAGGGCATATATCCTGTAACGCCGGTCTTCCCCAATGCTCCGCCTTACAATGACACTGTCTCCGTTGCCGATTGTCTTGCCTGACGGGTCCTCCCATCTTGCAGCAGCATCTTCTTCCGTCTCTGCTGCAAGTACAATCTCTCCTCCCGGCAAAGGATCGGGTTCTACAGGTAGCGCGATTCCCTTATCAATGGGGAGCTGCACTTTATAAGTGAAGCCTCCGACAATCTCACCCGTATCCGACATCTTCTGTATCAGGTCGAGAGTGCATGATGACGGTAATGCAGGGGCACTCCGGAATTTGAATTTCAATCCCAAGTCGCCGAGTCTGCCCGGTTCGAGACAGAGTACATGAATCGAACCGCTTTCTGTGGGGTATTCAAAAAATCCGGTGTTGTCAAGATATATAGAGCTATCAGGGAATTCTTCCGTTGACGCCCCATCAATATGGCAGGCCTCATCATCAAGTATCACATCAACGTCTCCGTAAATGTAAAACGGACACTCCTCGTCCTGTTTCTGCTTAAGTTCAAGGGTATAGCGTGTATCAAACGGCCTGACATTCCTGACGTAAGCGTTCAGTTCATAGTTCAGCTCATCGCGGGATACAAGTCTCACCGATTTCATGGCCGTCTTGTTGGATAGTCTTATATCATAGCCGCTGAATGACGGTCTGGCATAAACGTAACCTGAATCGACAATCTCGGCCAGCAGGCTGAAATCTCCGATGTCTGACAGGTCCACATCCGTGTCAGCCGGCATAGACCATTCAAAAGCCACGTCACGGTATTCACCTGAGGGTATTGCAGGGACCGGGACGGAAGCCACCAGGCCTCCTGTTGGATTTCCGCCTGCATTCTTTTCGTTACCTGCCCATACCTCAGGACGGTAGCCGGTAGAAGCATATGCCCAATGGACGCGAACTGATTTGTCGTTGCCCGTGTAATCATCTTTGCCTCGGTTATGGATGCGTACATATACTGTATTTGTCGGATGGCTTTCAGAGAATACCGGATTCTGATGTTCCCCGATTCCGTCAGGCAGGTTTCTGACCCAGATGGAAGGACTTGTCCAGAAAACATCGCATGTGGTATTGGGCGTCTTGCCGGTATCTTCGGGATTGTCCTTGATGTATAGGTCCACGCCGGGCGGTATGTGGTCGAAAGCCAGCTCCTCTCCTAATGATGCCGGTGTGGAGCGATATTGAGGATGCTCGACTGTCTCGTCCTTTCTCTTGGCATAAGCGAAAGCCTCATCCATCGTTATGCGTCCGTTTCCGTCGGCATCGGCATCCGCCGTATTGCCGTACGGGTCGGACCCGTTTATCGCGGAAGTCCAGTAATAGACAAACGCATCATACGGAGGAGAGTGCTGTTTAAATGCTTTCGAAGTTTCATGAGCCGCCGATGCTGTTGCGATTACACACCCTTTCTTAGAGAGGGGCTCCACGAAACCTCCGGAATAACACTGACCCATGACGACATTCACATTTATGGCATTATCGCAGAAAGGCTCCAGAAGTTCTGCCAGCTCAAAGGGATCCATCCATTCGTGACGTTCAAGGTCATTCTTGCCATCCAGATTCCAGAGACATATAACAGACTTGATGCTGTCATCGTCGTTAGGTATGGGGATACTCGGGTCGAGCAGCTTGTCTCCTTTTGCTTGGGTACCGTGATCCATCACGTATAGGAAGAGATGGTCGCCGGGTCGCATCACGAATGCAAGGTGTCCGAAGGTGTTGACTATGTTCTCCTTTGTTGCGGCGAGCTCTATGTCGTCGGAGCCGTCGCCGTCAAGGTCAAGGTCCTGTGAGCGGTATGAACCTCCGATTGATTTCATGTCGTCGGCAGGGTCGTTTCCGTCAGACATTATGGGGATTACATGCTCTCGCGGGACACCGTACCTGTTTACAAGAGTCTGGTATATGAACGAGCAGTCGTTCCAGTACCGCTCATAATTAGAGAACGGATTCCCTCCGCCGCTGAGGATGACGGCATAAGTCCTCTCGGCGCAGCTAAGCTGCGCTTCTGCCTCGCCTGCGTCTGATGGAATCGATTTGCGGCGTATCCTCGGTTTTATGGATGCCATGGCGCCGTAGCGATCCTTTACCAGAAGATCTTCATAACGGCCGCAGGGAGGGAAGTCATATTTAGCCCTTTGAGCTGTGTATTCCCCTGTGTCCGAATCGTTGGTACATTTGGGCACTTTGAGCAGATAACATGGGTGTGCCCATCCCGCCAGAGGCTCGGCATCTATGAAGATTGTCCACATGTCGTCATTGCCGTCATGCAGCCGGTAATAATCGACATCCTGACCCTCGAACTGAAGCCGGGCTATGGCGAGCGCATCTTCCAGGGTATTGACATGCAGTTCTTCCGAAGCCGTGCCCGAAACAGCTGCAAGGGCAATCACTACGGTTGGCAATAATAGTCTTGGATTCATGGGCATAAGGTATTTCAAGGTTTGTACAAGAAATTAATCCTGACGAGGGAAGCGTCGGAGGCGTCAGAGAATAAGACCGAAACAGCCACTTGGCAACGGTGGCTTCCGGATGTTGTCAGAGTTTGATTTTCCTGCCGTTTCGGATATAGATCTGTCCGGGCTCGGGAATCTTTACTTCTCTGCCGTCGAGGTCGTAAAGTCTGCCGTCATCGGGCATTTCGTCCCGGAGGCAAGGCTTCAGACCGGCTTCGGGGAATTCCTTGACTTCCTCGATTGTGGCGAAATCCTTCCAGCCGTTGGCCACGGCATATGCGTTTCTTGTACCGGTCGGCACATATAGAGCAGCCTTGTACACATTGGTACAGAGAGGTCCCTGGTCATAGTTGAACCTTGGTGGCGTCTGTGCCTTGCAGTATACCGTCAGTAGACGGGGACATCCTGCGAAAGGCCCCATGGATGTTAGGGTCGACGGAAGAGTGACAGTCTCGAGAAGCTTTGACGAGAAAGTCCACATATTCAGGGTTTCCAGACCTTCGCCGAATTCAATGACTTCAAGACTGTCGCAGAATGTAAACGCACCAGGCATGATTTCCCTGCAATTCTGTGGAAGCCGTAATATCCTGAGTTTACGGCATTCTGTAGCAAAATGGAAAGGAATATATTCAATAGACGCGGCCTTCATGTCAAGTACCTCAAGGTTGGGACAGCCCAAAAATGCACCATCTCCAACATCGTTGCATGTAAAAGGGAATACTATATGTTTTACCGCACTCTTAAAAAAAGCATCCTCATCTATCTTCTTTAGTCCCTCAGGTAATGATATTTGCTCTATGCCGCAGGATTCAAATGCACCTCCCCAGATTGTTTGTATAGTTGATGGTAATTTCGGAGCGGTCCGGAGAGAGTAGCAACGATAGAACAGTGCACCGGCAACACAATCCACACCTTCAGGAATTTCAATTTCGCAGTCCAGATACCAGTCTTCCTCGAATGCCGCGAACTCAATCTGTCTTACACTTTGGGGAATGTTCACAGTCCTCAGCTCCATATCGCTAAGCGACTTTTTTCCGATTCTGACAATGCCCTCGGGCAGCAGGATGTTCCGTATTTTCAGGAGCACCGGTTCTCTGGGCACCTTCTGTTCCCGCCATAATGCGCTGTCGGGCACCTCGTTGTCCTTGAGTACTGCCTGTCGGAGGTCGAGCATCTCGAGGCCGTTGCCGGAGTCGGGCACATAGTCCCGTACCGCCCTGAAGTCGGAGATGTCCATCGGACCCGCTATGGAAAGAGTGTCGCATTCACTGACGCCGCTCTCCTTCAGCCTGCCGGACACCTGTCCATAGTCCGTTGTCTCTATTTTCAGAGTACTCTGTCTTGTCGCGTTCACCGTAAAAGCCGGCCCCGACATCGCCATGCCCAGCGACACCGCTGCCATGACATATAATATTCCTTTTTTCATACCTTACGCCTTTATTAACAGAAGTTAGGAGAAACAAATTCAATATTTGCAGTTAGCTTGAACGCAACAAAGATAAAGATTTTAATTTATTTATGCAAATGATTCTAAATTATATTGAAATTGTGTTTAACTTATTTTGAATTATTTAATGTTGAATATCTGCCGTTTCTGAGGCCTACCTGTAAATTAGTGTAGCTGAAGTTCTGTGAGTCATCGGTGTAGTTCCGGTTAAGTTCTGTGATTCCCAAAACGCGGACGAAGGTGGGAGAAGCTAAATTGTAAATGCACCGCAAAAAAGGATTGAGCCATTTTAGGTTCTTCCGAGTAGAGAACGGCGAACTCATAGAGACAGCATTTTAAGGAACGCGCTCTAAAAGAGGCAGAAATGCGAGAAGCGTTCACAGCTGGCGTCTCACGGATTCTTCGTGGATGATGGAGAAGATGTTGCGTATGAAAGAGGGGTCGAGGCCGAGGGCTTTACCTTCGTCGGCGATGCGGTCCATGAGCTCACGGTAACGACGGGGCTGTACCACTGTTATACCGTTGTTACGCTTTATTTCGCCGATTTTGTCGCACAGCCGAAGTCTGTGGCTCAGCGTCTCTATCAGCTCCCTGTCGGCGGAATCAATCTGAGTACGGAGATCGGCGAGTTCCGCGCCGGCATCTGTTTTATCCGCCTTCCGGCATAAACAGGCTATGACCTGCGACAGCATATCAGGAGTGATCTGCTGTGCCGCATCGCTGAGGGCCCTGTCGGGTTCATCGTGCACTTCTATCATAAGGCCGTCGAAACCTATCTCGATAGCCTCACGGCTCAGAGGAAGAATCAGGTCACGGTTGCCGCCGATATGGCTCGGGTCGCAGATAAGAGGCAACGCCGGGATGCGCCTGTGAAGCTCTATCGGTATACGCCACATCGGCGCATTGCGGTACCGCGTCTCGCCATAGGCGCCAAAACCACGGTGAACGGCTCCCAGACGGCGTATTCCGCTGAGCCATATCCTTTCCAGTGCACCTATCCACAGCTCTATGTCGGGATTTACAGGGTTTTTCACCAATACGGTGAGACGTCGGCGCACATCGGTCGGATAGCGCGACAAGGCATCGGCTATGGCCTGCACGGCAAAAGGATTCACCACCGTACGCGCACCTATCCATATTCCGTCGATGCCGGCGGCAATGGCGGCGGCGAGGTGGGCGGGAGTTGCCACCTCCGTGATTGTTTTCATACCATGACGCTGTCCGGAGCGTGAAATCCAGGCGACGGCCTCGGCACCGTAACCCTCGAAACTTCCAGGCTTGGTGCGCGGTTTCCATGCACCCGCACGAAAGTATCTTATGCCCTCTTCGGAGAGCTGTCGCGCTATCCTGTCGACCTGAGCCGCCGACTCGGCACTGCATGGTCCCGCTATCACCAGACCTTCCGACGGGTTGGTGTCGTTGCCGAACAATGGCTCGAGATTTGTGATTACCGACATGTTTCCTGACGACGTGTGCATAGTATGAATAAGGGTTTGTAGGTGAGGGTACTTATCTGCGCCGGCGACGCTTTGGCTGAAGAGCTTCCAGCCACGCCCGTGTGCTTCAGATGCATGAGCAGATGACGGCGCGACTCGAACTCCAGCCGTATCGAAGAGCTCCCGATGTGTATTTGTTCAAAATATGGTTCAAGCCAGCTTTTCAGCTGCTCGGCCGACGGATATATAAGTGGCGCCGGGCGCAGAATGTCGAGTTCGCCGAGATTGCCGGGGGCGAAAGTGGATATGGCGAGAATACCGCCGGCACGCAACCTGCTGGCGCAATTCCGGATAAAGCGGGGTATGTCGGCAAACCACTGTATGGCCGATGCCGACATTATGATGTCGTATACGTCGGAGCCGTCGGCAATCCAGCGTTCTGCATCCGCTTTATGATATGAAGCTTTGCAACCGATATCAAAGGGTCCTACCGACGCGATGTCGACGAAGTCGGCGCTTTCCGGATGCAGGAAAGAGCGCCATGCCGAGGTGAGGAAACCGGTGCCCGGACCGATTTCGAGCAGACGGCTAAAATCTCCGGAGGAGATGTCGGCCATACGGTCGGCCACGAGGCGCCCCAGATGAAGGGCAATCATCTGCTGGGCAATGGCATGGGAATCGTATGTGCCGAAAGCTTTCTGAAAACGGTCCGACACTTTTTCGGTGTCGGCAATGACACCGCTGATGATACCTTGCAGGTCGGGGTAATGGCTGCCGGGTATCTCCACAATCCTTGTAGCTGGACTCTGAAGCCATGCACGGCGCATGTTGGCGCACGGGAATATGCGGTCGTCGGCAGCAACATATGCTCTTGTCCAGTTGAGATGCGGCATCGGAGAGACCGGCAGCTCTTCGAAAGTGCGTAGCTCTTCGGCAAGCTCCCTTATTCTTTCGTCGCACTCTTCAGCATCGCCGAACATGCTGCGGAAGGTGTTGCTGTCGGACATCATGCGGCGGCGGAATTTGCGCAGTGAGTCAGGAGTTAGACTCTCACGCGTCCCGGCGAAGATATGTGCCGGAATACCGTATAGGTCCGACACGGGGGCTACAGTGCCGTTTATGGCGAAAGCCTTCGATATGCGGGCAGGGGAGAGGGTATGGTCAGCGGCGCATACTCCTAATGACCAGGCAAACAGATATATCGTGTCATAGTCAGCGAGGCGGTCGTCAATTGAACCGAGACATCCGTAGTCGTATGCCACTGCCACATCCCATCCGGGCATCTCTATATCCCGGTAGAGATGCGGTAGAGTGCTCCATCCCGCATATATCAGTATCAGGCGTCGGCTCTCTTTCCTTGAAATATATTCTAACTTCATTTCTGCATCGTTTCTTTGATGATACCGGCCACCGTCAAAGTGTAATCCTCCGACATGGAGGCATTGAGAGAGAAGCGGATTCTTTCGCCGCCAGGGGGTACGGTAGGGCGCCGAATGGGAAGGGCCATGATGCCTTTATCCGCCAGACGGCGGCTGAGCTCCAAGGCCTTGTCGGCCGATCCGGTAAGCAACGGTACTATGGGAGTGTCGCCATCGGGGAGACCGAGCTGTGTTCTGAAGAGACGGCTGATTCTCTTTAGATGTTCACGTTCTTCCGCCATATCGGCGAGCGCATCCACCATCGTCAGCGACCATTCCATCACTGCGGGAGGAAGCGCCGTGGAGAATATAAAGCTGCGCGACGTGTTTATAAGAAAATCAGTCAAGCACCTGTCGGCAATGCAGAATGCTCCCATGGATGCTGCCGCCTTGCCCAATGTGCCCACGATTATATCCACGCTGTCGATGACGCCTGTTTCCTCGCACAAGCCGAGACCCTGCCGCCCTCTGACGCCGAAAGCGTGTGCCTCGTCGATATAGAGAAGCACATCTGGATATTTCTCACGCAGAGCTACAAGCTCCGCGAGAGGCGCCTTGTCGCCATCCATGCTGTAGATGCTTTCGGCCATGACCACTATCTGACGGTGATTGCCTGACTCTCTGGCGAGGATGGCGTCGAGAGCTGCGATATCATTGTGTGGAAAACGTTTGAAGGCGCATCTTCCAGCCATGAGGCCGTCAATCATGGAGGCATGCACAAGCTTGTCGGCCACGAAAAGGGTATCGGGAATGTTGAGAGCAGCCACAATCCCTACATTGGCATGATAGCCGGAGTTGAAACAGAGGGCTGGGCGGCCATATAGCGAGGCAAGCCGTTCTTCGAGCCGGCTGTGGGAGAGCTGTCGGAAAGAGAGCAGGCGTGACGCCGACGAAGTGTATGAGCCGGATGGTCTCTCAAACTTTTCCTGCCGCCTCGCCAGCCCCATATAATCGTTGCTGCACAGGTCGACTAGACGCATCCCATCGCGTTGGGGAGGGATGCTCCTTAACCGCGCTTCTCCCGATAGCGATTCGAGAAAGCGGGCATATCCGCTGTACCGTTCATTATCCATTGTGTATCACAGATGTTTTTTAGTCGGGTCCATCATCTCTGTAAGTATGCTTATCAGCGCGCGGCAGAGCGTTCTGACCTGACTGTCGCTGACGGCGAGATATGGCGGCATTATATAGCTGTTGCGACCGAAGGGACGTATCCATACCCCCGCATCCACGCACTTCTTCTGAAACTCCCCGAGGTCTACCGGCTCTTTGGTCTGAATAACCCCTATTCCACCCAGAACGCGCACATCATCCACAAAGGGGAGCTCCCGGGCGCCATCGAGCTCCTCATGGAAAATATGCTCAATCTCTTTGACGCGCTGTTGCCACGGGGAGTCGAGCAGCAGCCTTGTGGAAGCCAGGGCCACGGCGCAGGCCAGCGGATTACCCATGAATGTGGGGCCATGCATCATGACGCCCGATCGGGAGCGGCTTATCATGTCGGCCACTTTGCGGGAGGTGGCTACGGCGCTGAATGTCATATAGCCGCCGGTAATGGCTTTCCCTATGAGCATTATGTCGGGTTCCACGCCGGCATGTTCCCAGGCGAAGAGCTTGCCCGTACGCCCGAAACCGGTGGCGATCTCGTCGAAAATCAGGAGTATGCCCAGCCTGTCGCATTCCTTGCGCAGTTCGCGCAGATACTGCGGATGGTAGAACCTCATGCCTCCGGCACCCTGCACTATGGGTTCGAGAATAACGGCGGCGAGGCTTTCACAGTGGTCTTCGAGCAGACGGCGCATCGGTTCGAAATCGCCGGGATCCCATTCAGCGCCGAAACGGCACTGTGGCGCCGGGGCGAAATGGCGTATGGGAAGCGCCGGGCCGAAAGCCCCGTGCATGCCGGTTACCGGGTCGCATACCGACATGGCGTTCCATGTGTCGCCATGATATCCGCTGCGTATGGTGGCGAAGTCGGTGCGGCGGGGATTGTCATGGGCCTGTACAGCCATCTTCATGGCAACCTCCGTGGCCACGGATCCCGAGTCGGCATAAAAGATGTGTTCCATACTCGGCGGCAGTATCTCCAGCAGGAGCTTGCCGAGGTCAATGGCCGGCTGGTGGGTGAGACCGCCGAACATCACATGGCTCATCCTGTCGAGCTGCGCTTTAGCCGCCGCGTTGAGCACGGGATGATTGTAGCCGTGTATCACGCACCACCATGACGACATGCCGTCGATAAGTTTGCGCCCGTCGCTTAATGTGAGTTCCGCTCCCTCGGCCGACACCACCTTATATGTCGGCAAAGGATTATGGGTGGATGTATAGGGATGCCATAGATGCTCCCGGTCAAAAGTGTCGTGTAATTCGTTCATGGTCTTAGACTGTGTTTACTTTTAACACGAATTTAATATTTATACGGGGTCGACGTCGTAGTAAATCTGCGCACCCTTCATGTCGGGCGATGCCGCCATGCGCGTGTATACATCTCGGAGTATGTCCTTGACCTTTTTCATGGATGCGTTGGCCTCTATCTTCAGCATTATCCCCTGGATATACCATAGCGCCACCCTGCTTACAAAAGGCTTTTCCGGTCCAAGCACCCTGTTGCCGAAAATCCTGCGCAACTCCAGCGTGTATTCGCGGGCTATGCGGTCGACGCTCCGTGCATCCTTATGCTTGATATATATGTTGATAACCTTGGTGAAGGGAGGATACCGGTATTTGCGGCGTTCCTCTATCTCCACATTGTAGAATCCCTTGAAGTCGTGGGCCTTTACAAATCGGAGCACATGGTCGTCGGGGCGGCTGGTCTGTATGTCGACACGTCCTTTCTCCTCACGGCGTCCGGCGCGGCCCGCAACCTGCTCAAGCATGTTGAAAGCTCTTTCGTTGCTCCTGAAATCGGGAAAGATGAGAGA
>CABUTY010000019.1 GCA_902494595.1 uncultured Porphyromonadaceae bacterium
CAGTACAGACACGGCAACGCCAATACCAACAGCCAGCCCCCTCACAAACCCTTTAGCCGTCATACAAACACCATGTCAAGTATCCATTCGAACATCATGGGCAACCCTATAGTAAGGATACTGCATATCACCGTGCTCATGGCCTGCTTGTCGGCCGGTACCTTTATCACAGCGACGCCTCGGTGTATCATGTATATCGTCCATAAAGGCATAAAGACAATCACCGGCTGCATCCATGGCAACAAATTGAAGAACACTCTGAACAGAGCAAGAGTGGACAGCGCCACCATCACCATATTCTTTCCGAAACCGGTTTCGAGCGTCTCGTTGATTCTGTCGCAGAGGAAAGGACGCCCTGCCACCGGAAAGATAAAATAACTGAATACCAGCGACATGAGATAGACAAGAGCCTGAATCGACACCTCTCCTACAGTATCGTCGGCCTCGTAGAGCAATACGGCGAACGTAGAGGCGGCGGCCATAAGGCATAGCGGCAGAAAACACCATAGCCCCATCTTGTCGGGCGACAGTTTCGCTCTCTTCAATGCTTTCCAGCCCTCTACCGGCCGGAACATAACCTTGACGAGCAGATTAACCGGATTGCCCGGTTTCCTGACAACAGTCTGCCAGCTCTCCTCACTGTCATCCCCAGGGTCTTTGCGCCCGAAAGCATACAGCATATCCTCCTCGCCATATCCCACACCCACGCGCGAACGGTCACCCTCGTCCACTTCCGACGCAGGGTCGGCATCTTCAAGCGAATATAACGATTCCTCTTCCCTCGTATCTATGTTGTATAAAGGTTTCTCTTCTTGCATAATCATCAATAATAGCCACGCATCCGGTCTGACATGCCGAAAACATTTCTTTACTTAGAGAGTGTTTGAATTTAACACGAATTGAATTATTGAGAGTGTTGGGAAATTCTTTTCATCACCCTAAGGGTCTTTTCGGTGAATTTCACATGTCTCGTCGGTCGCATATCCCGATATACTCCCTCCTCAACATGTGAAATTCCCTCGAAAATCCCTCTTAGGGTGAATGAAAGTTAAATCCAAACACTCTCTTAAACGGCGTCGGGAAATGTTATATTGTGAAAAGGCCATGGGCATCAAAACGCCCATGGCCTTGTATCATCGGTTAAGACTCGTTATGTCTGATCAATAACCTCTTTCCTCGTTGAGGAGACGCACCATCTCGATTGCCGATTTGGGGATGCGTGTACCGGGGCCGAAAATGGCGGCCACACCGGCCTTGTAGAGGAAGTCATAGTCCTGAGCGGGAATCACACCGCCGGCAGTAACCATGATGTCGGGGCGTCCCAGCTTCTTGAGTTCCTCTATCACCTGAGGCACAAGGGTCTTGTGACCTGCGGCGAGCGACGAAACGCCAAGGATATGGACATCGTTCTCCACAGCCTGACGGGCAGCCTCGGCCGGCGTCTGGAACAAGGGTCCCATGTCGACGTCGAAACCGCAGTCGGCATAACCGGTGGCAACCACCTTGGCGCCGCGGTCGTGGCCATCCTGACCCATCTTTGCTATCATGATACGCGGCTGACGGCCCTCCTTCCTGGCGAAAGCCTCAACCATCCGACGAGCTTCCTCGAACTCCGGATCTCCCTTCTCTTCGTTTGAATACACTCCTGAAATAGTTTTGATTACAGCCTTGTAACGGCCAACCACAGCCTCGCAGGCGTCGGAAATCTCACCCAGCGACGCGCGAAGTCCGGCAGCCTTCACGGCAAGGTCCAGAAGGTTCCCCTTCGAAGGATCCTTCACAGCCTCGGTGATGTCGGCAAGCGCCTTCTTCACAGCCTCCTCGTCACGGTCCTTGCGCAGCTCCTCCAGACGGGCGCACTGCTCTTTGCGTACCTCCGTATTGTCAACCTCGAGGATGTCGATGGGATCCTCATGGTCGAGACGGAACTTGTTGATGCCCACGATGGTCTGCGTGCCATTGTCGATATGAGCCTGCGTACGGGCGGCAGCCTCCTCGATCTTCAGCTTGGGAAGACCGGTCTCTATGGCCTTGGCCATACCGCCGAGCTTCTCAATCTCCTGGATGTGCTCCCATGCGCGATGAGCTATCTCGTTGGTCAGCGACTCCACATAGTAGGAACCGCCCCACGGGTCAACCTGCTTGCACACATAGGTCTCCTCCTGGATATATATCTGTGTATTGCGGGCTATACGTGCCGAGAAGTCTGTAGGCAGAGCTATGGCCTCGTCGAGGGCGTTGGTGTGCAGCGACTGGGTATGTCCGAGCACGGCACCCATGGCCTCCACGCATGTACGGCCCACATTGTTGAAGGGATCCTGCTCCGTGAGCGACCAGCCGGAAGTCTGGCAGTGCGTGCGCAGAGCCAGCGACTTCGGGTTCTTCGGGTTGAACTGCTTCACAATCTTTGCCCAGAGCATACGGGCGGCACGCATCTTGGCGATTTCCATGAAGTAGTTCATGGAGATGCCCCAGAAGAACGACAGACGCGGAGCGAAGGAGTCGATGTCCATACCTGCGTTCACGCCGGCACGGAGGTACTCCAGACCGTCGGCGAGGGTGTAGGCCAGCTCGATGTCGGCGGTGGCGCCGGCTTCCTGCATGTGATAGCCGGAGATGGAAATCGAGTTGAACTTAGGCATGTTCTTCGACGTATACTCGAAGATGTCGGCGATAATCTTCATGGAGAAGGCCGGGGGATAGATGTAGGTGTTGCGCACCATGAACTCCTTGAGGATGTCGTTCTGGATGGTACCAGCCATTTCCTCAAGCTTTGCACCCTGCTCCAGACCGGCGTTGATGTAGAAGGCAAGTACGGGAAGCACCGCGCCGTTCATGGTCATCGACACCGACATCTTGTTCAAGGGTATGCCGTCGAAGAGCACCTTCATATCCTCCAGCGAGCATATGGAAACACCTGCTTTGCCCACGTCGCCCACTACGCGTTCATGGTCGGCGTCGTAGCCACGGTGTGTCGGCAGGTCGAAAGCCACCGACAGACCCTTCTGACCCGACGCGAGGTTACGGCGGTAGAAGGCGTTCGACTCAGCGGCCGTGGAGAATCCGGCATATTGGCGGATGGTCCAGGGACGCATGGGGTACATGGCGCTGTAAGGGCCACGCAGGAAGGGAGGAAGACCCGACACATAGTCGAGATGCTCCATACCCTCGAGGTCAGCCTCGGTATATACCGGCTTTACCGGAATAAGCTCGGCGGTGAGCCACTCCTTTCCCTCCACGGGCTTGTGGTCGCCGGCAGGGGCCACAACTTTTGTTATGTCTATTTCTTTGAAATTCGGACGCATAGCGGTGGTTATTTAAGGAGTTTGGCATTGAATTGCACGAGAGTGTCGAGCACGTTGACACGCACGTGGATAAAGTTCTCTATACCCTGTGCTTTGAGGTCGTCCATGCAAGCGGGAGCGCCGGCCACCACGAACATCGCGCGGTCGCCAAGTTCCTTGAACGCCTCGGGAGCATACTGGGCATACTCGTCGTCGCTGCTGCAGAGCACCACCACGTCGGCCTCCTTGGCCATTGCGGCGTCGATGCCTTCCTTCACGCTGTTGAAGCCGATATTGTCGATAATCTCATAGCCTGCGCAGCCGAAGAAGTTGGCGCTGAACTGTGCGCGTGCCAGTCGCATGGCAAGGTTGCCGATGGTGAGCATGAACACTTTCGGACGCTTTGCCGAGCGCTCCGTATCGAGACGCAGCTGCTCGAACTGGCTTGCTGCCCTGTCCATGTTGAGCCACTCAACGGCGCCGTCGGCAGCCTCTTCCTTACAGCCGCATCCGCAACCGCACGATTTGCCGCCTTCCTGAAGCTTCTGCAACGCAGTCTCCGTGAAGTTGGGGAACTGATTGGTTCCCAGCAGGCTCTCCTTGCGACGGGCTACGTCGAGATGACGCTTAACACCGCTCTCGTTGACCTTACCCTGGATGGCTCCCTTACGGAGTTCGGCATCGAAACCGCCATTATCCTCAACCTCGTTGAAGAGCTTCCATGCCTCTTTGGCTATCGAAGCGGTCAGGGTCTCTATATAATAAGAACCGCCGGCGGGGTCGGTCACCTTGTTGAGGTGCGACTCGTCGCGCAGCAGGAACTGCTGGTTGCGGGCTATGCGCTCCGAGAACTCGTCGGGATGCTCGTAGCATTTGTCGAAGGGAAGGGTCTCTATGGAGTTGACGCCTGCAAGGGCTGCCGACATCGTCTCGGTCATGGAACGCAGAAGGTTCACGTGCGAGTCGTAGAGTGTCTGGTTGAACTTGCTGGTCACGGCGTGTACCCACATCTTGCAGCTGTCGAGCTCCTTGGCACCGTAGGCCTTCACGATTTCGGCCCAGAGCATGCGGCCGGCGCGGAATTTGGCCATCTCCATGAAATAGTTGGAGCCGATACCCATGTTGAAGCGGATACGCGAGGCTACCTCGTCGGCTGTCATGCCGGCGCCGGTCATCATCGTCATCACCTCAGCGCCCCATGCCAGAGCATAACCGAGCTCCTGGGTGATGAACGCACCTGCATTGTTGAATTTATATGAGTCTACGGCGAAGCAGCGGAGACCTTTCACATTCTTGACAGCCTCGTAAACTGCCAGACCTTCGGCGGCGGCATCCTTGGGGAAAGGAAGACCATGCTTGAGCAGACGGCGGAAGGGATTGTACTCCACGGCACCTCTGAAGAGATTGGCGGCGCCGCGCTCCTCAATGATTTTCACCAGGGCCTTAGCTGTCTCGGCGGCTTTGCCCGGGCAGCATTTTACCACTACGGCAGTCTTGCCGAAGTCCACATCCTTGAGCACTGTGGCCAGGTCGGCAGCTTCCACGCCCTTGCCAAGCTTTACGCGTATGGCCTCTACGCCACGGTCAATGATATGACGCGCATGGTCGGCCATCTCTTCGGCGGTGCAACCCTGAACGCTCTGGGCCACTACCCACTCATTGTTGTCGCGCGTGCCGCGTACATACGGGAACTCTCCCGGCAGGCTGCCAAGATGGGTCAGTCCCTTCAGATCTTCACGACGATAGAAGGGCTGTACGTCAAAACCTTCATTTGTGCGCCACACCAACTTACGGTTGAAATCGGCGCCCTTTAAATCGGTCGTTATCTTCGCCATCCAGTCCTCTGTGCTGACCGGCGGGAACATTTCGAACAATTTCTCTTTATTTTCTGCCATTGTACGAAAATTATGTTATATGTTTGTTTTCTCGTTATTCCGGCCGTTTCCGGCCTCTGCAACTCCGGCGTGCGCAGATTGGCAGCGATGGAGTTTTTCATGGTGACGGCCTCGTTTTATGCCGCTTCCTTATCTGACCGCAAAAATATTGAAATTTTTCCTTATTACGAAATTTAAAGGAAACTTTTTCATCTGTCAATCAAGGAAGGACTGTTTATAGAGGTCAGGCCAGGGCCTTGTTGCCACAATGCAACACTCTTGCGGGGAAATCCTCCACCATCTGCAGGTTATGTGTAGCCATGAGCACGCCGGCACCTTCTGCCGACAGCTTATGAAGCAGGTCCACAATCTGATACCCCGTATGAGGGTCGAGGTTGCCGGTAGGCTCATCGGCGAGTATCAGTTTGGGATTATTGAGCAAAGCCCTGGCTATCACTACCCTCTGCTGCTCACCGCCGCTCAGCGAATGCGGCATCTTGTATGCCTTGTTTTCCATACCCACGGCCTTGAGGACTTCCTCCACGCGGTCGTTAATCTCACCCTTGTTTTTCCATCCCGTGGCGCGGAGCACGAACCGGAGGTTCTCCGCTGCCGACCTGTCCTGCAGCAGCTGGAAATCCTGGAACACTATCCCCATGCGCCGCCGGAGCTGTGGTATCTGCCGGTGACGAAGTCCCATCACGTCGAAGCCGAGAACCTCCGCCTTGTCGCCGTCTGGTATCTCTACCTCCCCGTACATCGTCTTCAGCAATGAGCTCTTGCCGCTGCCAACGCTACCCGTAAGATAGCAGAACTCCCCCTCGTCTATATGGAATGTCACATTCTTCAGCACAAGCCGTCCAGCCCGCTCGATTGTGACGTTATCGTAATCTATAAGCATAATTTTATATTTTCATTCTCGGTTGTCGAAGATGTGGCGGAAGAGCTCCTGCACCTTCCCCACTTCCACAACACGGATTTTCGGATTCGGTTTGATACCCTTCAGATTTCCTTTAGGGATATAAATGGTGTCGAAGCCCAGTTTGGCGGCTTCTGCCACCCGTTGCTCCATTCTTGTGACGGTACGGACTTCGCCGGAGAGACCGACCTCGCCGGCGAAAGCTGTGCGCATAGGAAGGGCCACATCGAAATTCGACGACATCACCGCGGCCACCACCGCCAGGTCGAGTGCCGGGTCTGTCACTTTCAGCCCCCCGGCTATGTTGAGAAACACGTCCTTCTGCCCGAGGCGGAATTTCGCCCTTTTCTCCAGCACGGCCAGCAACATGTTGAGCCGGCGCTGGTCGAAACCGGTTACCGACCGTTGCGGTGTACCGTATGCAGCTCCCGATACCAAGGCCTGCACTTCCACAAGGAAAGCGCGTATACCTTCCATGGTAACCCCTATGGCGATGCCGCTCATGGTCTCCTCCCTGTTCTCCGACAAGAGCATCTCCGACGGATTCTTCACCTCCCGGAGCCCTCGCTCCACCATCTCGTAGATACCTATCTCGTTGGTCGACCCGAACCGGTTCTTGACGGCACGCAGGAGACGGTACATATACTGGCGGTCGCCTTCGAACTGCAGCACCGTGTCGACGATATGCTCCAGCACTTTGGGCCCCGCTATCGACCCCTCCTTATTGATATGTCCCACCAGAATCACGGGTACTCCCGACTCCTTGGCATAGCGCAGCAACGCCGCGGCACATTCCCGCACCTGCGACACGCTGCCAGCCGCCGACTCTATGTCAGACGACATTACTGTCTGTATCGAGTCGACAATCAGAAGCTCCGGATGGATATTCTCTATCTGGGTGAATATCCCTTCGAGGCGTGTCTCGGTGAGTATGAAAGTATTTTCCGACACTTTGCCGAGACGGTCGGCACGCAATTTAAGCTGTGTGGCGCTCTCCTCGCCCGACACATACAGGATCTTGCGCGAACGGATGCTGAGAATATTCTGAAGCAGCAGTGTCGACTTGCCTATACCCGGCTCGCCGCCGATGAGGGTAAGGCTTCCGGCCACAAGACCTCCGCCGAGCACTCTGTTGAGCTCCGCACTCGGCATCTTCATGCGCACCTCCTCGCCGACCTCTATCTCCGAAAGCTTTACCGGCCGACTGCTCTTGACAAGTCCCTTTCCGTTCTTGGCTTTGCCCGTGACGCTAACCTTCTCCTCTATCATCGTGTTCCATTCGCCACAGCCCGGACACTGCCCCATCCATTTGGGACTCTCATAGCCGCATTCCCGACAGTAATATACGCTCTTTGTCTTCACTTGTAATTATTTATTCTCATCCCACAAAATTCCGGCGTAATACATCAGTCCCTGCCGGGAGTCATACACCGTGCTGTAGCCGTCTATATAATTATCCGGTTGCTGAAGAAAAGCCCCCGTATAGGGTACCGTGCCCGACTCGCTCACCACAATCCCGGTGCCCCCGGCCTCGGCAAGTTCAAAGTTTTTTATCCAGAAACTGTATTCAAGCAATATATTACCCCACTGATCCTTGCCGACTTTCTTGAACTGAAGCATCCCGAAATTATCGCCGTCATCGTAAATGAACCCTCGCAGGAGCGCATCCTCAGGCACCACTTCCTCATTCAACACTGTCACGAACTGCGACGACACCCATCCGGTCTGGCAGTCAGGGCCTACACATGTCTCCATCTGCACCCACCCCTCCTTGCGGTCGGTAAGCGTGCCTATTTCTCCTGCCATCACGCGGCCTATCGCCTGCGATGAGGTGGAAGGCCCGCTGCGCATGTTCACTTTATCGCCCTGCACATACACGGCCTCAGCCATCGACGCGAATACTGTAATCGACAGCATAATTACCGTTGCTGTAAATTTCTTCATAATCACTGCTTTGTCGCCGCGGATTCCTCAGTCTGCGATTGCCGGGCGGTTGATACTGCAAAGTTAACGAAACTGTCCGACAATACAAAGTCTGCCTAAGAGCGCGTTCCTTAGAGCGCGTTCCTTAACCCGCGCCCTTCTCCACATCCTTTTATTTGATATAAAGGATTTTTTCGTAAATTTGCATCTGTGAAGATGAGCGAATACCTCCTGAAATCAATTACTGCGCTGTTTATGGCACTGACTCTCGGTCTGTTGTCATGCTGTTCGCGCGATGACTCATCGCGATATCCGGATGAGCTCAAAAAGTTGCAGAAGGTAGTACTCCCCGCTCTGCATGAGGGACGATACAATGAGGTGATAGCACACTCAAGACTCCTCCACGACAAGGTGCTCGGACACAACGATACAGTACAGGCGCTTGTGGCTCTCTATCTCGCCGAATCATATGCGCTCTTGGAGAATGCCGACTCTGCCCGACATTACATGGCAGAGGTCGCACCCTTTCTGAATCATGTGGACGACCCGGTGATGAAAATCCTTTACTACAATATCAAAGGGTCGATGGCTCTCAAATATGACCTCGATTATCCGGGGAGCCTCGTCTCATATAATGAAGGATACCGAATCGCGAAAGAGAGTGGCAATATCCGTGGCCAGATTGCCATGCTCACCAGTATTGTCTACATCTATTATGTGCTTGATGATCCTCACGGCACTTCCTATGCCGAGGAAGCGAAGAAAATAATCGCGACGATGCCGGAGCGCGACACCATAGCCGAAGCGCAGGCGGGAATGGCCCTCGCCCTCACTCTCGCCACCAACCGACATCTCGATGATGCCCTCAGCGAAATCAACCGTACCGATACACTCATACGGCGACGCAACCTTAACCAGCTGGCCACTCTCGCCATGGCGGTTAAAGGTGATATCCTTACCCTGATGCAGGATTACCCCGAAGCGGAAAAGGCTTATCGCGAAGCCTTGAGATTCTCTCCTTATTCTGAACCGAGTTTCGCTGTCATGAGTCTTTATCGTTACGGTAACGAACGCCGGTTACGAGGTGATTTCCACGGAGCCGACAGCCTGTACAGGAAGGCTCTCGACACGTCGGTCAGATACAGGAATCTGGAGTTCCGGGGCGACATCCTGCTGGCCCTCGCCAAAATGCACCTTGCCAACGACGACAGATTGCAATCCCTGGCTTATTTCGCACGCTATCACAATTATATCGACAGCATGCAGAGCACCCGTAAAGTCCAGAACTTCAACAATGTAGTGCTGCAGAACAGCAAGCTGGAGAAACAAACCGAGGTGCAGAAATATAAAATAGCATCCATGCGAACCCAGCGTATCGCCATAGTATCAATCACCCTCCTTGCGGCGCTGGTGGCCGTTATAGCGGTAATGGTATACTATTACTTCCGTCGCCGTAAAATAATCATGGCCCAGACTCACAGGCTGATGATACAAGCTTCTTCGCAGCGGTTGCTTCCCTCATTTCCATCCACGATTGTCGACACCCATTATGAGAATGTGTCGGACAACGTGTGTCAGGACATTTCCGACAACAACAACGATTCCTACAAGGAAACCAATTCTGACAAGGTGCTCGCCGATATATTTGCAACTATCGACGGGCTGATGAGAACCAACCGCGTATACCTCGACAAAAACCTGTCGCTCGAGACAATGGCCGAGCTCGTGGGTTCTAACCGCACTTATGTGTCAAAGGCTGTTAACAAATTTTCCGGAATCTCTTTCTCCCGATATGTGAATACTTATCGCATAGATGAGGCCATAAAAATCCTTAGCAATCCCGATGCCGACCTGCTTATCAAGGAACTTGCCGATAAAACCGGATTCAGCTCCGACTCCGCCTTCTCAAAAATATTCAGAAAAGAGACCGGCATGACCCCTAAGGAATTCCGACAGTCGGCACTGCATATCACCAAAAAGAATTATAATTCGTAAAATTTACGATTTTACAATTCCCGGATTTTGAATTACACCTACATCTGTTTACTTTTGTGGCACGATTCATCATCTGCCACACTACCTAACGGCAACTTCAATAACACACCAATCATAAACCAAGCTTATGAAAAGAATCCTGACAACACTTGCGGTCGCTTCCGTCGTGTCGCTGTCGGCGGTGGTACAGGCGGCGGAGAACCTTCCGCTCACCCTGCTCCCCGAGGCTGAACAGGCGGCAATGTTTACCGTAAAAAATGCAAACAACGACGATGTCACATGGGTCTACGACCTGACGCGTAAAGCTTTCCACTATGCCGGAAACAAGAATCTTGCCGCCGACGACTGGCTATTCCTGCCGCTTATAAACATCGCCGACACCACGATGTTCTATGAACTAGAATTTGACTCCTGGGTGACGCCCTACAAATTCTCCATAGCCACGGCACGCGACTTCAACAAGGTGGAAGCCTATCTGGGAC
>CABUTY010000020.1 GCA_902494595.1 uncultured Porphyromonadaceae bacterium
ATATAAAGAGTCCCGTGGCCGTGATTCCACATCTGGCCATTCATTTCAACCGTGGCGTCAATGAAGGAAATCCCATATCCGTGCAGAAAGACATGTCGCCGGTACTGGGGTATTACAAGCCTGAGGAGATAGAGGAACAGAAGCGTCGCGGAGGACTGGTGAGAATCATGGTGGCCCGCGAGCTGGGTATCGAGCCTGAGGATATCATAGATTATGAGCTCTGTCTCTATCCTGTGGAGAAGCCGCAGGTGATAGGCGCCGAGGGACAGTATTTTCAGTCGGGGCGCATCGATGACCTGTCGATGGCATATGCAGGTTTCCAGGCACTGCTCGACGAGCACAGCGTTCAGACTGCGGCCACGCGTATGCTGGCGGTGTTCGACAACGAGGAGACCGGTTCGGGCACAAAGCAGGGGGCGCATTCGCCGGTGATGAGAAACATCCTGGAGCGCATATGTCGGCAGCTGAGCGGGGATCCGGAGGATTTCTACCGTGCGGTGGCCAACAGCTTCATGATATCTGCCGACGACGCTCACGCATGGCATCCAAACTATGACTCCAAGTACGACCCGACGAACCATCCCGTGATGGGAGGAGGACCGGCTATCAAGATCAATGCCAACTGCAAGTACATGACCGACAGCCGCGGAGCCGCCGTCTTCGGCGAGCTATGCCGCAAAGCCGGCGTGAAATGCCAGTACTTCGTGAACCATTCCGATGTTGCCGGCGGCAGCACCCTCGGCAACATCGCCACCGTACAACTCGACATAGAGGGCGTGGATGTGGGAAATCCCATCTGGGCTATGCATTCCGCCGCCGAGACGGCAGCCGTCGCCGACCAGCTCTCTATGGTACTCGCTCTCCGGGAATTCTTCCGCTGATATAAGGAATGTTAACGGATAAACAGAGTTTCGGATTTTTTTGTTAATTTTGCAAACGGATAGGGGAACGTATGCCCTGCCCGAGACAGATTACAGGAAAACAAAGACTATAAAAATGAAGATAGAATTCGAGAAGCTCGACGAAGTCAACGGTGTGATTACCGTAGAGGTCGAAGAGAAGGATTATGCGGAAGATGTAAAGAAAGAGCTCAAGAAGGTAAGCAAGACCCACAGCGAGCCGGGCTTCCGCGCCGGCAAGGTGCCTTTCGGCATCATCGAGAAGAAATACGGCAAAGCCGTGAAATATGATGTGGTGAGCAAGGCCGTCGGCAACGAGCTATACAAATATATAGCCAACAACAAGCTGCCGGTGCTTGGCCAGCCGCTTCCCGGCAAGGAGAACGACCTCAATCCCGAGGAGACGAGCTATAAGCTGACCTTCAAGGTAGGACTGGCTCCCGAGCTCGACATAAAGGCCGACAAGGAGATGCATCTGCCTTACTACCATATAGAGATCACCGACGAGATGATCGACAAGCAGGATGACCACATGCGCACACGCTTCGGCAAGCAGGTGCCCGGCGACGAGGTAGATGCCACGGCTCTCGTCAAGGGAGAAATCTCTGAGCTTGACGCCGACGGCAAAGTTAAGGAGGATGGCGTGAAGGTGGAGAATGGTATTGTGGCTCCGCAGTATTTCAAGGACGAGGAGCAGACAAACCTCTTTATCGGCAAGCACGTGGGCGACAAGGTTGTGTTCAACCCCTGGAAGACCTGCAACGGCAATGCCACTGAGATGTCGTCAATGCTCAATGTCGACAAGAAGGATATTGACAACTATAAGGGCGACTTCGAGTTCGATATCAAGGAAATCATCGTGCTTAAGAAAGCCGAGCAGGGCGAGGAGTATTATAAGGAGGCCTTCGGCGAGAACGGCAATGTGACCGACGAGAAGAGCTACCGCGAGGCATTGAAGAACATGCTGGCCAATGCCATGGCTCCCGAGACCAACTATCGGTTCACCATCGACGCACGCGAGATTATCGGCGACAAGGTGAAGGATACACAGCTCCCCGACGAGGTGCTGAAGGAATACCTCGTGATGAACAACGACGACATAGACGCCGACAACGTTGACGAGATATACAACGGCATGAAGAAGAGCCTGCTGTGGGATCTTGCCAAGGAGACACTTGCCAAGCAGCTTGGCGTGGAGGTTACCGAGGAGGATTACAAACAGACAGCCCGTACGCTTGCCCGTCAGCAATTCGCGCAGTACGGCATGGCCAACGTGCCTGAAGATGCCGTGGAGCGCTTCGCCGACGATATCCTGAAGGACAAGAAGAGCATCGACCAGATCAAGGCACGCACTGCAGACATGAAGTTCTTCAACGCCCTGATGCAGGCTGTAACCCTCGACGAGAAGACCGTCTCGGCCGATGAGTTCAACGCCCTTTTCAAGGATGAAGAGATTGCTGAGTAATTTGGCGAGGAATTTGTTATCGTAATATAGACTTCGCGGGACACAGGTCGCTGGGTCCCGCGAAATCATTTAGGGCGCTGTCAATGGCGCTCCCCGAAAACAGTGAATATATGAAGAATGATTTTAGGAATTATGCCGTGCACCATCTTGGTATGAGCGGCAACACACTGGACTCATATGCGCGTGCCGTCGACAGGATGGGCGTGACGGCTCCGACAGCCGACTATATGAATCCTTATATACTTGAGGAGCGTCAGCTCAACGTGACACAGATGGATGTGTTCTCCCGACTGATGATGGATCGCATCATCTTCCTCGGCACGCAGGTGACCGACCAGAGCGCCAACATCATCCAGGCCCAGCTCCTCTATCTCGACTCGGTAGATCCCGAGAAGGATATAAGCCTCTACATCAACAGCCCCGGCGGGTCGGTATATGCCGGTCTGGGCATCTACGACACCATGCAGTATATCAATTCCGATGTGTCGACGATATGTACCGGCATGGCGGCGTCGATGGCTGCCGTGCTGCTCGTAAGCGGCGAGAAAGGTAAGCGTTACGCGCTGCCTCACAGCCGGGTGATGATCCATCAGCCTATGGGCGGTATCCAGGGACAGGCTTCCGATATAGAGATTACCGCCAGGGAAATCCTCAAACTCAAGGAAGAGCTCTACCGCATCATCTCCGACCACTCCGGTCAGCCCTTCTCGAAGGTTGAGGCCGACTCCGACCGCGACTACTGGATGATAGCTCCCGAGGCCAAGGAATATGGCATGATCGACAAAGTGCTCCGTAACCCGTCGAAGAAAGACTGACAGCAGGCGATGGCAAAGAAAAACAGTGATATGCGGTGCATGATGTGCGGCCGCTACGACAGTGCCGACACTCCGGTTGTTGAGGTCGTGCCCGGCCTGAACCTCTGCACCGACTGCATCGACTTCATAGATACGGCCCGCGATACCGAGCTGGCCAAGCGCAGGAAGAAGAGCAATGCCGGCAAGGGCACTGAGATAAAGTCCATACCTACTCCTCATGAAATCAAGGAATTCCTTGACCTGTACGTGATAGGGCAGGACGAAGCCAAGAAATACCTGTCGGTGGCAGTCTATAACCATTACAAGCGCATTAACCAGCCTGAGGCCAAGGATGCCGACGATGTCGACATAGAGAAATCCAACGTGGTGCTTGTGGGTCCCACAGGTACCGGCAAGACGCTTCTCGCCAAGTCGATAGCGCGTCTCCTCGACGTCCCCTTCACGATAGTCGATGCTACGGTCCTCACCGAGGCCGGATATGTAGGCGAGGATATAGAGTCGTTGCTGACGCGGTTGCTGCAGAGCTGCGACTACGATGTGGAGAAGGCCGAACGAGGCATCATCTTCATCGACGAGATTGACAAGATAGCCCGCAAGAGCGACAATCCGTCGATTACGCGCGATGTGAGCGGCGAAGGCGTGCAGCAAGGTCTGCTCAAACTCCTTGAGGGCACTGTGGCTCTCGTGCCTCCGAATGGCGGACGAAAGCACCCCGAGCAGAAGATGATTCCCGTGAATACCAAGAATATCCTCTTCATATGCGGAGGAGCCTTCGACGGTATAGAGCGTAAGATTGCCGCGCGTCTCAACACCCACATAGTAGGTTACGGCCACGACGAGAAGAACAAGAAGCGGCAGCGCGACAATCTGATGCGCTACGTTATGCCCCAGGATTTGAAATCGTTCGGCATGATTCCCGAAATCATAGGACGACTCCCTATCCTGACAAGTCTTGACCCTCTCGATAAGCCGGCATTGAGGCGAATACTGACCGAACCCAAGAATGCGATAATCCGCCAGTACGCCAAGCTTATGAAGCTCGACGGCGTAGAGCTGGAGTTTACCGACGACGCACTCGACACAATCGTGGACAAGGCCGTGGAATACAAGCTCGGGGCGCGCGGACTGCGTTCTATTGTGGAGACGGTGATGGTAGACGCCATGTTCGACATCCCATCGCTCAAGGACAAGAAATTCACGGTGGATGCCGAATATGTGACCCGTCAGCTCGACAAAGCCCATTTCGGCGAATTGATTCAGAATCAATAGACCCCCCCCGAATTTTAAGGAATACGCTCTGAATATCGGAGCCGATATCATCAATACGGCAAAGGCTACAAAAAAAATTGTGGCCTTTGCCGTATACTGTTTGCAGATTGGGGAATTTTTATTAAATTTGTAATTGAAGAAAGAAACCGGAAGGCCCAATGTCGACAAGACAGGCCGTATCTCCTCAATTACAACGCATGAACAATTACATGGTACCGGCTCAGCGAGCCAAGATATACGAGACACTTAAATATTACTTTGGCTTCGACACATTCAAGGATGGTCAGCTGGAAGTGATAGAGAATCTTGTGTCGGGGCATGATGTGTTCGTGTTGATGCCCACAGGTGGCGGCAAGTCGTTATGCTACCAGCTGCCGGCACTGATGCTTGAGGGCACGGCAGTGATTATCTCGCCGTTGATAGCCCTGATGAAGAATCAGGTCGACGCCATGCGAGGCTGTGCCGACCGCGACCGTGTGGCGCATTTCCTCAATTCCTCCCTTACCAAGGGAGCCGCCGAACAGGTTCGCAAGGATGTGCGCTCGGGGCGTACAAAGCTGCTGTATGTGGCTCCCGAATCGCTCGCCAAAGAGGAAAACATAGAGTTCCTCAAGTCGGTGAAAGTCTCTTTCTTTGCCGTCGATGAGGCACATTGTATCTCGGAATGGGGGCATGATTTCCGCCCGGAGTACCGCAGGATACGACCCATGATTTCCGAGATAGGCAATCTGCCGGTTATAGCCCTTACAGCCACGGCGACCCCAAAGGTGCAGCATGACGTGCAGAAAAACCTCGGAATACTCGACGCAAAGGTGTTCAAGTCGAGTTTCAACAGAAAGAATCTCTATTACGAGGTGCGGCCTAAGACCAAAGACATAGACCGCGACATAATAAGATATATAAAGGAGCATCCCGGAGAGTCGGGTATCGTGTACTGTCTGAGCCGCAAGAAGGTAGAGGAATTTGCGGAGACGCTAAACATCAACGGCATATCGGCGCTGCCTTATCATGCCGGTATGGATACGGGGCAACGGGCCGCCAACCAGGATGCATTCCTTCAGGAGAAGGTGAAGGTGATAGTGGCCACGATAGCCTTCGGTATGGGTATCGACAAGCCCGACGTAAGGTTTGTGATACATTACGACATGCCCAAGAGTCTTGAGGGCTATTATCAGGAGACAGGTCGTGCGGGACGCGACGGGGGCACGGGCAACTGCATCACCTTCTATGGCCGCAAGGACCTGCAGAAACTTGAGAAGCTCATGCAGAGCAAGTCGGTGCAGGAACAGGAAATTGGTCATCAGCTTCTCAAGGAGACGGCGAGCTATGCCGAGTCGTCGGTATGCCGCCGGAAGATACTGCTCCATTATTTCGGCGAAGTCTATGAGGAAGACAATTGCGGGATGTGCGACAACTGTCGGCGCCCTCGCCGCAAGGTGGAGATGGGTCAGGAGCTGCTGTCGGTTCTTGAGGCGGTGCTCGCCGTGGAGCAATGTCATAAGTCGGAATATGTGGTAAATGTGCTGATCGGCCGCGCCACTGACGAGATAAAACGCAACGGCCATGATTCGCTTGAAGAGTTCGGGGTGCTCGACGATACGGAGGAGAAGCTGGTGGCCACGCTGGTGCATCAGGCCGTGGTGGCAGGCTATCTCGAGAGAGACCTCGAGAATTACGGTATTCTCAAGCTCACACCCCAGGCGCGTAAATTCATGGACAATCCCGGCAAGTTCGAGATTGTGGAGGATATAGACTATTCTGAATGCGACGATGAGCTGCCGCAAGGGAAAGGGTGCTCGGCATCCGACATGGAACTCTACGCCATACTCGACCAGCTCAACAAGGATGTAGCACGCAAACGCGGAGTGGCCCCTTATCTTGTGTTCCGCGAGTCGAGCCTCGAAGCAATGGCCACAACTTATCCCGTCACCAACGAGGAACTCCTCAACATTCCGGGAGTAGGAGCGGGCAAGGCAGCCAAATTCGGAAAGCCTTTCCTCGACATAATAAAAAAATATGTTGAGGAAAACGAGATTGAGCGGCCCATGGATTTCAGAGTGCGCAGTCTGGCACGCAAGAGCAACACCAAGATTCTGATTATCCAGGCCATCGACAGGCAGGTGGACCTTGATGACCTTGCCGACAGCCTCGGACTCGATTTCCCCGACTTTATATCCGAACTCGAGACTATCGTGGAAGCCGGAACCAAAATCGATATCAATTATTTCATCAACGATATCCTCGATGAGGAGCAGCTTGAAGATATGATTGATTATTTCAAGTCGTGCACGGAGGATAATCCTGAAAAAGCCATAAAGGAACTCGGCTCAGACTATGACGAGGACGACATACGTCTGGTAAGGGTGAAATTCATTTCCGACATGGGCAACTAATTTGTAATTGCCGCAGGAATCACAATAATTTTTTTCGGAGAGCAACGTTTTTAATAAAGTACGGAATATCGGGCGGCAAGAGAGCGTATTTCTGTCGTCGGATGGACTCTGTGAATTGAAACAACATCAAAAACGACGATGAAAAAAGCTATAGCAGGCGGAACATGCCTGATTGCGGTGGCCATGGCTTTCGCCGCTAAGGATCCGGTGATAATGACAGTCAACGGCGTTGACGTCCCCAAGTCGGAGTTCGAATATCTATATAACAAGAACAGCCAGCAGCAGATCAATCCGCAGACTCTGGAGGAGTATGTGGAGATGTTCAAGCTCTATAAGATGAAGGTGGCCGACGCCAAGGCCGAGGGACTGGATACGCTGGAATCCTTTCTGAATGAGACAAGCCAGTACCGGCATGATCTGGCTGCGCCTTATCTTGCCGATTCGGCGTATATCAACAAGCTTGTCGACGAGGCCTATGCCCGTTCACAGCGAGAGGTGGAGGCAAAGCACATCATGTTCTTCAAGACCCGTGGAGCTGCTGAGAACGCCGCTATGAAAGCGCGACTCGACAGCCTTCGCGGCGTAATCGTCAACGGTGGCGATTTCGAGGAGCTGGCACGCCAGTACAGCCAGGACCGCGGCAGTTCCCAGCGCGGTGGCAACATGGGATTCATAGTGGCCGGCAATTTCCCCTATGCTTTCGAAGAGGCTGCCTGGTCGCTGCCGGAAGGCAAGATTTCCGACATCGTGGAAAGCCCCATGGGATATCACCTTCTCAAAGGAGGCCGTAGCCGTGAGGCTCGCGGAAAGGTGAAGGTGTCGCATATCCTCAAGCTTACCCAGGGTAAGGATGAGGCCGGCATAGCTCTGGCAAAAAAGCAGATTGACAGCCTTTACAACGTGGTCAAGGATAATCCCTCGATATTTGCGGAGACTGCTACGCTCAACTCCGAGGATCCGGGGTCAGCACGCCAGGGTGGCGCTCTTCCTTTCTTCGGCACCGGTGAGATGGTTGCTGAGTTCGATTCTGTATCGTTCGCCCTCAAGGATGGCGAAATCAGCAAGCCTTTCCCCACATCCTACGGTTATCATATCGTTTACCGTCAGGAGTCGCGTCCCCCGTTGACTTACGACATAGTTAAACGTCAGACACTTCCCAAGCTCAACATGGCCGGCGATGTACGTCACCGCATGATACGCGACCATCAGACAGCCCGTCTGGCGCCCGCACACAAGGCCAAACTTAACGACAATACCGTAAAAGCCATCTATGCATCGGCAGCCACCAACGGACTCGACTCGGCTTTCTATGCCTCGTGGACTTCCGGGGCCAATTCCCGAATGGATATAGCCGTATGCGACGGTAAGAATACGAAGGCTGCCGACTTCATTGCCACGCTCAACAATCACATCATCCCTGATGCCGAGGGTGCCAAGGAAGTGCTCGACGAGCGACTCGCCGCTTTCTTCAACGACATAGTGACCACCGCCGAGGAAGCTCGGCTTGAAAAGACCACACCCGAATACCGCAACCTGCTGCGTGAATATATCGACGGCAGCCTCCTCTATGAGGTAAGCGTGCGCAAAGTGTGGGACAAGGCTGCCAAGGACACCGAGGGTCAGGACGCTTATTTCAAGGCGCACCGCAGCGAATACAAATGGGACAAACCTTATGTGAAGGGATTCTTCATACAGACCGTCAACGATTCCGTGGCCGACCTTATCAAGAAACGTGCGGCACAGTTGCCGGAGGCCGAGATGGTCAACGCCCTCCGTCAGGAGTTCAGCGGAAACATAGGCGTGGAGAGAGTCCTCGTATCCCAGGGTGCCAACGCCATGGTGGACCACGTGGCATTCAACGGCCCCAAGGTGGAAGGGCAGACTGCCAAATTCCCCGTATACTTCATGGTCAACGAGCGTATCCTAACCGAACCCGAGGAATACAGCGATGTCAAGGGACTCGTGATTACCGACTATCAGAACATGTTCCAGCAGGAATGGGAAAACGAGCTACGCAAGAAATATCCCGTCACCGTCAATGCCAAGGTGCTCAAGACAGTTAAGAGACAGTAATAGTAATACATACATTTTCATTTTAGTTGCGAGGAGGATGTCCCACGGTGGGCATCCTCTTTTGCGATTTCCTAAATCGGTGAAAAAGTGTTATCTTTGTAGCTTGATATGGGATATAGTGTCGGAGACATATCGGGAGCTACACGCAGGGTTGCGGGGATGCTGGCGGCAATAATGCTGCTGGCTATGACGGTAGTCAGTTCGTGTGGCGACGGCAAGAAAGAGGAGAGCGGCGACACCATGGTTGTCGCACTGGGTGATTCTGTGCTGAACCTCAGCGAGGTGCTGCAGCAGATACCCCGAGGACTCGAGCCTGCTGACAGCCTGGCGATGTTTCGCGCAATTGTGGAAACGTGGCTGCAAAGGCAGGTGCTGATGTCGGTGGCCGTCAACAATATTCCCGACATGTCGGAAATCGACAGGATGGTGGATAACTATCGCACCGACCTCATACTGGGTCGCTATCTGGCGATTCTGGGAGACCGCAACAACCGGCCCGACAACCGCCAGGTAGAGCAGTATTACCGCGCCAACGCCGATTCGATGATTCTCGAGGAGCCTGTGGTGAAGGGTATATTCCTGAAGGTCAACGAGAAGGATCCCAATATTGACAAGCTGCGTCAATGGATGCGGGAGGCCGACGAGGAGGCCGTCGACAATCTGGAGGTCACCGGCCTTCGCGAGGCTACCCAGTATGAGTATTTCCAGGACAGGTGGCATGCCTGGCATGAGGTTGCCGACCTGGTGCCCTACCGGTTCTTCGATGCCGACGCCTTCCTGCAGTCGACGAAAGATTTCGAGACATCCTACGGCGGCTCTGTGTACATCATACACATCGCCGAATATGTGGGGACGGGGGAGAAGATGCCGGCCGATTATGCCAAGGCCAATATCGAGGAGATGATCCGGCGGTCGAATGTGGCGGCGGGACGGCGCAAGCTGATCACCGACATATACCGCAGGGAAGTGGATGAGGGAAGGCTGCGAGGCGGCCTCTATGACCCGGAGACCGGAAAACTCCGACAAACGGACAAGAAAAAAGAATGACAATGAAAAATAGACGAGTTACAGCTATAGCGATAACAGGCATGCTGGTGGCAGGCTTCTGCTCGATAGCCGCTCCGGTGAAGAAGAACGTCGTGGATGAAGTGGCATGGATTGTAGGCGACGAAGCCATCTTCCGCAGCGATGTGGAGGAGCAATATGCCCAGATGAGGAGCGAGGGACGCCCGGTGAACGGCGACCCTTACTGCGTGATTCCGGAGCAGCTCGCCGTGGAGAAACTCTTTCTCCATCAGGCAAAGATCGATACGGTGACAGCCCCGGAAAACCAGGTGGCGTCGCAAGTGGACAAGCGTATTGATTTCTTTATCCAGAACCTCGGCTCGCGCGAAAAGGTGGAGGAGTATTTCCATAAGAGTCTGCCGTCGCTGCGTGTGCAGCTGATGGACCTCATGCGCAACAGCTATATCATAGAGCAGGTG
>CABUTY010000021.1 GCA_902494595.1 uncultured Porphyromonadaceae bacterium
GATATGCCAGCAACATTTACCTCCATTATGGCGACGACGACCTCTTCGTGCATGAGATAGCCGATGCCTCCAACACGCGCATCGTTATCGACGACGCCATTGTCACCACTTTCTGGGGACATGTGGCCGACAGGGTATGGGATACGCGCAAGAGCCGCTACATGTTCACGGCACGCTGGCTGCCACGCGCTCCTTTCGCCCGTTATGGCGCTATGTCGCTGATGAACTGGACTGCCCTCGCTGCCGCAACGGCCACCGCTATCGTCGGCGCTCCCCTACTATGGCCGGCAATTGGCGCCCCGTTAATCTGGCTCGCACTACAGGCCGCTTTCATTGCCGATTACCGGAACCTCGCTTCCAAACTCCTCGCCGTCCGTCTATGGTGGGCCATCCCTCCTTTCTTGCTCGCCCACCCCTTCGTGACTCTCTTCTTCCGTATCAAAAACCGCAGCGTGCGGAAATCCAACTATACCTGGCAAAGATAATGGGCAAAAACAAATTGAAAAAATTCGCCGACATGGCCGGCTTCAGCTGTGTCTATCAATATCCGCGTGAGGAACTTCTCGCCAGCGGCTTCCCCTGGCGCGGCGCATGGAACAAGGAAATATTCGCTACCACTCAGCCAATAGTGCTTGAACTGGGCTGCGGCAAAGGTGAGTATACCGTAGGGCTGGCTCGCCGGAACAATGGCCGAAACCATGTTGGCGTCGACATCAAGGGCGCACGAATGTGGTCGGGGGCCAAAGAGGCTGAAGAGTCCGAAATGAAAAACGTGGCCTTCCTCAGAACGGAAATAGAGAATATCGACCACTTTTTCGCCCCCGGCGAGGTGGACGAAATATGGATCACATTTCCTGACCCGCAGATGCAGAAACCACGCAAACGGCTCACCTCTACCCGTTTTCTTGCCCTCTACTCCAGGATTCTGCGCCCCGACGGCATCATCAACCTCAAGACCGACTCCCCTTTCCTTTATGAATATACCCGCCGGCTCGTGAAGCTCAACGGACTTGAGGTGCTTAGCGATTCCGACGACATCTACGGCAAGGGATTCGCCGAGGGCGACGACCTTTTCGGCTCCGACATGTCGGACCCTGTGCATTCCATCAAGACATACTACGAACAGCAATGGCTCAGCCGTGGCAAACTAATCAAGCTGCTGCGTTTCAGACTCCCCGCCGACAAAACCCTCGCCGAACCGGATGCCTCCGACATACCAAAAGACGACTACCGCTCTACCAAAGGCCGAAACAATGCCTGACCGCTTTTGTTATTCCTTAAAAAATACAATATACAATGAAAAAATTACTAAGCATAACCCTCGCCGCTCTTCTTGCCGCGGGTGCCGTGACGGCTGTCGGCGCCAAGAAAGCCCCCAAACCTGAACTTCTGGGCAAATACAAGGCCGAATCGCCCGCTCCCGAATGGATGGAGAATGCCGTCATATATGAAGCCAACCTGCGTCAGGGCACCCCTTCACGCGACCTGAAGGGTCTGCAGCAGCAGCTCCCCCGCCTGCGCGACCTCGGCGTCGACATCGTATGGCTCATGCCCATACACCCCATCAGCGAGAAAGAACGCAAAGGGAAACTGGGCTCATACTATGCCGTCAGAGACTACAAGGCCGTGAATCCCGAGTTCGGCGACCTCCAGGACCTCAAGGAGTTTGTGCGCACGGCCCACAACCTGGGCATGAAGGTAATACTCGACGAGGTGGCCAACCATACCGGCGCCGACCATCAGTGGGTGACCGAACACCCCGAATATTATGCACGCAACAAGGAAGGGAAAATGTACGGCCCCTACGACTGGACCGACGTATATAAGCTCGACTACAGCAATCCGGCCACGCGCGAGGCCATGGCCGACGCTCTCGAATATTGGGTGCGTGAGGCCGACATCGACGGTTACCGCTGCGATGTGGCAGGTGAAGTCCCCACTTCCTTCTGGAATGAGGTGCGCCCGCGTCTCCAGGCCATAAAGCCCGTGTTCATGCTCGCAGAAGCCTCCAAGCCCGAACTCCTCCTCAAGGCCTTCGACGCCGATTACGCCTGGCCTATGAAGGATGTATTCAATGCCATTGCCGCCTCTAAGGGTGTGAATGAATGGGCTGTCAAGAAGAACGAGAACCGCCCGAAGATGGATGCCCGCGACATTCCCGCTCTTATCGAACGTCAGAAAAAGGAGTTCCCCCGGGGTTCTGTACATATGCAGATGGTCACCAACCATGACCTAAACTCATGGGAAGGAACCGAGTTCGACCGTTACGGTGCCGGCACAGGTGCTTTTGCCGTGCTCAGCTATACTCTCCCCGGAATGCCTATGCTCTATACCGGTCAGGAAGTAGGCTTTAACCATCCCTTCGAATTCTTCGACCGCGACACAGTGATGCCCACTCCTATCAACAATGAGTTCACCACCTTCTACGAGACTCTCAACGCGCTGAAGCACCGCAACAAGGCGCTGCGTGCACACGCCTCCGCCGACAACACGGTATTCACGCCTGCCCTATCCAACGATGTAATCACCATGACGCGCACAGCCCACGAGGGCGGCAAGGTGGTGGTGATTGCCAACCTCAGCAACGAACCTGTAAAGCTGGATTACGGCAAAAACAAAACCCCGGACGTGACGGGGCTATCGAATATATTCACCGGCGAGAGCGCTGTAATTCCCGCCGAGCTGAAACCGTGGCAATACCTACTGTTTGCTGACTGACAGCAGCGTTTCCATGGCGGCGACGCTTTTGGCCCGCTTGGGGAGTATGGACTCCAGCATGGCGTAACGGTGAAGGTCGCTTCCCGTAAGGTCGATGAAACCCTGCTGCAGAAGCCATTCCGCCTTCTCGCGGGCCGTGTTGCCGTAACCCCCCAGCAGTGACACGAAATTGCACTGGAAGAGCACTCCGCGGCTCTTCCAGCGCTCATAGTCCTGATAATCCATGTAGCGGTAACGCTCCGGATGCGCCAGAACGGGCGTCAAGCCTTCTGCAAACACCTTCTGTATCATCTGCTCCATACCCATGGGCGGATTGATGTACGAGGTCTCCACAAGCAGCCGGTCGCCGTCGGGGCCGATAGGAAGTATGTCGCGGTTGCGGATACGGTCCTCGAAGAGGCTGTCGAGCATATTCTCTGATGCGAGATGCAGCTCTATAGATCCGTCATATTCTTTCTTAAGCGCTTCGTAACGCTCATGCAGGAAGCTGGTGCTGTTGGGGTATTCCTCCATGATATGCGGCGTGAGCCATACGCGTTTCACGCCAAGCTCCTCGTATTTCTTCAATACGGCGAGCGATTCCTCCATGGTGTGTATGCCGTCGTCGACACCCGGCAGTATATGCGAATGCCAGTCGGTGAATCCCTGGAACAATCCTGACTCCTCAAGTCCGGGAGCCTTCTTGCTGAATGGCCACATCTTGTTACTTATTTATAAAGATACTTACGGTAGTGGCCACGCTGGCGAGCACCGAAGCCATAGAGAGCCAGAAGCTGGCGTTGATTTCGTTACCCTCGGTACGGGTGTTGCGCTTGGCCATGGCGTTGGGCTCCACGTATACCACATCGCCCTGCTTGAGGTAATAGGCCGGGGAATTCATGGTGGCCTGCGCATTGGTGAGGTCGAGGACATAGCTGTGCATCTTGCCATCGATCTTGCGCAGCACGCGCACATTGGTGCGCTGGCCCGTCTTCAGCATGTCGCCGGCACGTGTCAAGGCGTCCAGTATCGTGATATTGTCCTGATTGAGCTGGATGAAACCTGGATCCTTTACCTCGCCCATCACGTTGACACCCGCATTCACAAACTCCACAGTCACCGTGGGATCCTTCACAAGCTCCCGCCCGTTCAGCTCTCCCTTGATGTAGCCAGTGAGTTCCTGACGCGTCATCCCCGCTATGTGGATCTTGCCCAAAAACGGAAAGTCTATGTCGCCATCCGCGTTCACTAAATACGGGGCTATGCCTTCCGACCCTGTGGGTACATAATTGTCGCCCTTGACCTTACCGGCGAGCGAGCCCGTATTGTCGAGCCGGTCGCTGTAGGCCTGGTTGTTGAAAAGTGCCGACACGGCCGGATCCTTCGCCTTTATGAGTATCAGCACACGGTCGCCCGGCTGCACCCGCAACGGCATCGCAGAAATCATGTTGATCACTGTCTCCGTGCCTTTTTCATTATCGGTATCCTGGAAATAAGCCACATCCTTGGGAGTGCTGCAGCCGGTGGCAATCACGGCCGTCAACACTCCTGCAAGCATCACGCGCAGAAGAGGCTTCTTTATATTCTTAATCTTCATTCATACAGGTTTTTACCCTCCGATTTCTCGCGTCCGCGTATCGTGTGGGTCAACAACATATTCATCAATGTCCATACCACTATGTCGGCGGCCACTATGATGGTGGCATTGAGCACCGACGACAGCAGCAGGTTGCATATTATAAACACCGAATCGGTAATGAGTATTATAATCAGTGCCTGCCATTGCACAAGTCCCAGCGCGAGAAGCTTGTGGTGTATGTGGCATTTGTCGGGGAGGAAAGGATTGTGTCCCCGGCGTATGCGGTGGAAAAACACGCGTACCACATCCAGACAGGGCAACAATATCGGCGCTATCGCCAGTATCATGGCATTCTCTCCATAGGGGAGCGACACCGTGTCGATGTCGAACACACCTATCGACATGAACGACAGCAGCAGCCCGATGGTCAGCGAGCCGGCATCTCCCATGAATATCTTCGTATGGTTCTGCGACTTGCCGAACACGTTATAATAAAAAAAGGTCATCAGCGTGCCTACTGAAGCGCCGCATATGATGCCCATCACATATTCCCCGGCCTGCAAGTATAGATAGCTGTAGAAGATAAAGGCTATCATCGACACTCCGGAGGCCAGCCCGTCGATGCCGTCTATCAGGTTTATGGCGTTGGTGACGTAGATGATGAGGAATATCGTCATCAGGCTTCCAGGTATCACTCCCCATTCACCGATGCCCAGAAAGCCGTAAAGGTTATGAATCCACATCCCCGACCCCACCAGCAGGAATCCGCATATTATCTGGAAAATGAATTTGGCGCGGTAACGAACGCCTATAAGGTCGTCGGCTATGCCCACAAGGAACATCAGCAGCAACGCGCATACCAGAAACATCATCGAGACGAAACTCTTGTCGAGTGCCGACTGTACCGTCGACAGGTCAAGGCGCAATCCTACTCCAAGCACAAGAAAACAGGAAAACAGTATGGTTGGCACAAACGCTATACCTCCGAGGCGAGGTATCACGCCCCGGTGTATCTTTCGTTCATTGACTTCATCGAAAAGGTTACGCCTGAATGCTATCAGCAATATCTTCGGTATTACCATACCGGTGATGAACACTGCCAACAACAGGCATACCACATAATTCGATATCCAGAAATCCATTACCGTTTAAACGTTTGATTCGGTGTCCCTTTTGATTCGGTGTCCCTAATGAGCCACAAAATTACTGCATTTTTTTTAATTTTCCAATTTTGCATATATTTGACCATTTGCGTAATTTTGCAGCCGAAATCAAAAGATGATAAAATAATGTCGACACAGACAGAATCGACCAATCTGCGGAAGGTCACCACACGGCGCCTTACCGAGATGAAACAACGCGGCGAAAAAATATCCATGCTTACGGCCTACGACTATTCGTCGGCTCTGATAGTGGACAGCGCAGGTATCGACGTGATACTGGTAGGCGACTCGGCCAGCAACGTTATGGCCGGAAATGTGACCACTCTCCCCATCACCCTTGACCAGATGATTTATCACGCCAAGTCGGTGATAAAAGGGGTGAAACGCGCTCTCGTGGTGGTGGACATGCCTTTCGGCTCATACCAGGGAAATTCCAAGGAAGCCCTCGCCTCCGCCATACGTATCATGAAAGAGAGCCATGCCGAGGCCGTCAAGATGGAAGGCGGCGCTGAAATCCGCGAGTCTATCGAAAGAATACTCTGCGCCGGCATTCCCGTGATGGGCCATCTGGGCCTTACTCCTCAGAGCATCAACAAGTTCGGAACCTACACCGTGCGTGCCCGAGAAGAAGCCGAGGCTGAAAAGCTTCTTTCCGACGCCAGGATGCTCGAAGAAATAGGTTGCTTCGCTATTGTGCTCGAGAAGATTCCCGCCGAACTCACCGCCAGAGTGGCCGCCGAACTCACCATACCCATCATCGGAATCGGCGCCGGCCCGGCCGACGGCCAGGTGCTCGTGATGCACGACATGCTCGGAATCAACAAGGGGTTCTCCCCCAGATTCCTCCGACGATACGCAAACCTCGCCGACATAATGCATCAGGCTATCGCCAATTATGTGGCCGACGTGAAATCCGCCGACTTCCCCAACGCCGAGGAATCTTACTGATACAGAGCCTGTCTGACAAAGACAGGCTTTTTTATAGTCCTTTTACCGGAATCTGCCGGAAATTTATTAATTTTGCAGAGCGAAACACAAGCATGGAACAACTGAAACATGAATGCGGCGTCGCAATGGTGAGGCTCATGAAGCCGCTGGACTACTACCGGCGCAAGTATGGCACCTGGCGTTACGGGCTTGACAAACTCTATCTGATGATGGAGAAGCAGCACAACCGGGGACAGGAAGGCGCCGGGCTGGCATGCGTCAAAATGAGAGCCGCTCCGGGCGAGGAGTTCTTGTTCCGCGAACGCGCCGAAGGCGTCAACGCAATAAAGGAAATTTTCGCCCAGGTCCACAAGTCCATTGCCGACTGCGCCGCCAATATCTCTTCCGACTCTCAGGCCGGTGTGCTCGACGACGCCGACCTCGCAAGCCGCTTTTTCCCTTTCGCCGGCGAGCTATACATGGGTCACCTCCGTTACTCCACCACCGGCAAGCGCGGTATCTCATACGTCCACCCTTTTCTCCGCCGCAACAACTGGCGCGCCAAGAACCTCTGCATTTGCGCCAATTTCAATATGACCAACGTGGAGGAAATCTTCCGCACCATCGCTGTCAAGGGACAGCACCCGCGAATGATTTCCGACACATACATCCTTCTCGAGCAGCTCGGTCACCGTCTCGACCGCGAGTCGGAACGCCTCTTCAACGAGGCTGTCGCAAAGGGTCTCTCCGACTGCGGCATCACCCGATACATCGAGGAGAACATAGACCTCGGCAACGTGCTGGCCACCTCCTGCGAGGTTTGGGACGGCGGATATGTGGTATGCGGCGTCACCGGCTCCGGAGAGGCTTTCGCCATGAGAGACCCCTGGGGAATAAGACCTGCCTTCTGGTTCGCCAACGACGAGGTGTTCGCCCTCGCTTCCGAACGTCCCGTGCTCCAGACGTCCTTCGACATACCTGCCGACTGCGTCCGCGAGCTGCTACCCGGCCAGGCTATCCTCATCAGCGCCGACGGTCATATCAATACCCGTCAGATTCTGCAGCCGCGCAACTTCGCCGCCTGCTCTTTCGAGAGGGTATACTTCTCCCGCGGCTCCGACGCCGACATATACCGCGAACGCAAGAAACTCGGCATAAACCTCGTGCCGCAGATTCTGCAGGCCATCGACCATGACGTGGAGAACACCGTGTTCAGCTATATACCCAACACGGCGGAAGTGGCTTTCTACGGAATGGTCCAGGGCTTCAACGAATACCTCAACCGCGAGAAAGCCCGCGCCATTCAGGAAGCCGGCGGCAACCTCTCGCCTAAGCAGCTCGACAAAATTCTCTCCCGCCGGATACGTAGCGAAAAGGTGGCGATAAAGGATATTAAGTTGCGCACCTTCATCAGCGAAGGCGCCAGCCGTAACGACCTCGCCGCACATGTCTACGACATTACCTACGGATCCCTCCGCCCCGGTATCGACAACCTCGTGGTTATCGACGATTCCATCGTGCGCGGCACTACTCTCCGTGAATCCATAATCCGTATTCTCGACAGGCTTCACCCCAAGAGAATAGTCATCGTGTCAAGCAGCCCCATTGTCAAATATCCCGACTATTACGGCATCGACATGGCCCATATGGATGAGTTCATAGGCTTCCGCGCCGCCGTCAGACTCGCCATCGACTCCGGCCGCGACAACGTCCTGACAGAAATCTACGACAGGTGCCTCGCTCAGAAAGACTTCCCGAAAGAGAAGACCGTCAATTATGTCAGCCGTCTGTATGAGCTGTTTACCGATGACGAGATTTCAGCAAAAATGGTGGAGATGCTCCGTCCCGAGGGCGTGACCACCGACATAAGGATTGTTTTCCAGACCCTCGACGGTCTGCACGACGCAATCCCCGACCACCCCGGCGACTGGTATTTCAGCGGCAATTACCCGACCCCAGGTGGTGTCAAACGCCTCAACGAAGCTTTCATATCATATATGGAACGCTTTTACTTTAAAGACAAAGAAATAAAATAAACCCTGAGGGGGACGCTCGCGCGTTCCCCTTTGCACAATAAGACAACAAGATGAAGAGAGCCACATTGGTCCTGGACGATGGCACCCGTTACGAAGGCTATTCCTTCGGCCACGATTCCAGTGTATCCGGCGAGGTGGTGTTCAACACCGCCATGACCGGATATCCTGAAAGTTTGACCGACCCCTCCTATGCGGGTCAGATCATGACATTGACCTATCCCCTGGCGGGCAATTACGGCGTGCCGCCGCGTCAGGAGACACCCGACGGCCTGCAGCGTTTCACCGAGAGCGACCGCATTCACGCCGCCGGCCTGATTGTCTGCGACTACTCCGAAAAGCATTCCCACTGGAACGCCGACCGCAGCCTCGCCGACTGGCTCCGCGAAGAAAAAATCCCCGCAATAACCGGCATCGATACCCGCGCCCTTACCAAACACCTTCGCGAAAAGGGTGTGGTCAGCGGCAGAATACTCGTGGAGGATACTCCCGAACCGGCTGCCGCCAATTATGCCGAAATCAATTTCGTGGAGAAGGTCAGCCCCGACTCCGCGACCCGTTTCAACGAGGACAAGGGCCTCAGGAAAGTGGTTCTCGTGGACTGCGGCGCCAAATACAACATCATCCGCTGTCTCGCCGACAGGGGCGTGGAGGTGATCAGAGTTCCCTGGGACTATGATTTCAACACCCTCGACTTCGATGCTCTCTTCCTCAGCAACGGTCCCGGCAACCCCGAGACGTGCGCCGCTACCGTGGAGAACATCCGCAAGTTCATCTCCAATCCCGACGAGCGTCGCCCACTGATGGGAATATGTCTCGGCCACCAGCTCCTCGCCAAGGCCGCCGGCGCTTCTATCTACAAACTCAAGTATGGCCACCGGAGCCATAATCAGCCTGCCCGCCTCGACAACGACACCCGCTGCTTCGTAACCAGCCAGAACCATGGTTACGCCGTCGATGCCGACACTCTCCCCGCCGACTGGAAACAATGGTTCCACAACATGAACGACGGCTCCAACGAGGGTATCATCCATACCTCACGCCCGTGGCGCTCCGTTCAGTTCCATCCCGAGGCCTGCGGCGGTCCCGTCGATACCGAGTTCCTCTTCGACAATTTCATCAACGATGTCAAAAACGCCTGAAACTATGACTGACAACAAGATACGCAAGGTGCTGGTATTGGGTTCCGGCGCTCTCAAAATCGGCGAGGCCGGCGAGTTCGACTACTCCGGCAGCCAGGCCCTGAAGGCCCTTCGCGAGGAAGGCATCGAAACGGTGCTCATCAATCCCAACATCGCCACCGTCCAGACCAGCGAGGGCGTCGCCGACCATATTTACTTCCTGCCCGTCACTCCTTTCTTCGTGGAGAAAGTAATCGCCAAGGAACGCCCCGACGGCATTCTCCTCGCCTTCGGCGGCCAGACTGCCCTCAACTGCGGCGTCGACCTATACCATGACTGCGTTTTCGACAAATATGGCGTGAAAGTGCTCGGTACTCCCGTGCAGTCCATAATCGATACCGAGGACCGCGAGATTTTCGTGGAGAAGCTCAACGAGATAGATGTCAAGACCATCGATTCGGAGGCCTGCGCGAATATCGATGAGGCACTGGCCGCCGCCGATCGCCTCGGCTACCCCGTGATTCTGCGTGCCGCCTATGCCCTCGGTGGACTCGGCTCCGGCTTCTGCGACGACGCCGACCAGCTGCGTCGCCTCGCTGAAAAGGCTTTCGCCTTCTCTCCCCAGGTGCTCGTGGAGAAAAGCCTCAAGGGCTGGAAGGAAATAGAATACGAGGTGGTCCGCGACAGGTTCGACAATTGCATCACCGTCTGCAATATGGAGAACTTCGATCCGCTGGGCATTCACA
>CABUTY010000022.1 GCA_902494595.1 uncultured Porphyromonadaceae bacterium
GATTGATGTGGCGTATGTGATTTATGTATCGTATGTGGCGTATGTCACATCTCTGACCTCCGTCACATCTCTGACATACATTACCTCTATTCGCCGATGGCGGCTACGCCTGGGAGCGTTTTGCCCTCGATGGCTTCGAGCAGGGCGCCGCCGCCGGTAGATACGTAGCTGACGCTGTCGGCAAGGCCGAACTTGTTGATGCAGGCCACGGAGTCGCCGCCACCTACCAGCGAGAAGGCTCCGTTCTGGGTGGCCTCTACTATGGCATCAGCTATGGCTTTGGAGCCGGCTGTGAACTTGTCGAACTCAAAGACGCCGGCGGGACCGTTCCAGAGGATGGTCTTGGCCGGAAGAATGGCCTCGCGGAATGCCAGGATGGAGTCGGGACCGGCATCCATGCCTTCCCATCCCTCGGGTATGTCCATCACTGAGCATACCTGCGTGTTGGCGTCGTTGCTGAAAGCGTCGGCAGCCACGCAGTCGGTGCCCAGCACAAGCTTCACGCCTTTCTCCTCGGCAAGCTTGATGATGTCGAGAGCCAGCTGGAGTTTGTCGTTCTCCACGATGGAGTTGCCAATCTTGCCTCCGCGGGCTTTTGCGAACGTGAATGTCATGCCGCCGCACAGAATCAGATTGTCAACCTTGTCCATGAGGTTCTCGATGATGCCAATCTTGGTGGATACCTTGGAGCCACCCATTATGGCGGTGAAGGGGCGTTTGATGTCCTTCATGATTTTGTCGACAGCAGCCACTTCCTTTTCCATGAGGAAACCGAGCATCTTGTCCTGCTGGTCGAAGTAGTCGGCAATCACGGCCGTGGAGGCGTGGCGACGGTGGGCTGTGCCGAAAGCGTCGTTGACGTATACATCGGCATAGCTGGCAAGTACCTTGGCAAATTCTTTCTGACGCTCTTTCATCTCCTTCTTGGCGGCGTCATATCCCGGGTCGGCTTTGTCGATGCCTACAGGCTTTCCTTCCTCTTCGGGGTAGAAACGGAGGTTCTCGAGCAGCAGCACCTCACCCGGCTTGAGCTCTTTGGCTGCCTCCTGGGCTTTCATGCAGTCGGGAGCGAACTTCACGTCGCGGCCAAGTGCCTTGGCCACTGCATCCTTAATCTGCGAAAGACTCAGCTTGGCATTCACTTTCCCTTTGGGTTTGCCCATGTGCGACATGAGGATAAGGCTGCCTCCGTCGTCAAGAATCTTCTTAAGAGTGGGGAGGGCGCCACGGATACGGGTGTCGTCGGTGATGTTGCCGTTCTCGTCCAAGGGTACGTTGAAGTCCACGCGGACTATCGCTTTCTTTCCCTTGAAGTTGTAATCTTCAATCTTTGCCATTTAATTTATCTAAACTTTGGATTTGTCAGTTTTTTCTCAAGAACGGAGCCTCGAAAGTTGTATGTAAGACTCCTAACAGGTAACACTTATTCCGGGCTATAAGTTTGGTGTCGCCCGGCGGTGACTCCCTACTTTTCGCCACGCAAAATTAACAAAAAAATAGAACCTGGGCAACATAGGCTCTACACATATTTGATTCTTTTACGTTTCTTTAGAGATAGAAGGAAAATATAGATGGAAGACAAGGATATATTGCGGGGTTTGTATCGGAATTATTATGGCTCGGATGCCGATGAGATGCAAAAGCTTGCCGGCTCGGGTGGCGACAGGGTGTATTACCGCATGAAGTCATCGGCGGGCGTGTGTATAGGCACTGTCGGCGATTCATTGTCCGACTGCAGGGCTTTTACAGGGTTGTCACGGGTTTTCCGGCGTCACGGTATAGATGTGCCGGAGGTGTATGCCGTATCCGATGACGGGCTTCATTATATACAACAGGATCTTGGCGACACGTCGCTGTTGTCGTTGCGCGGCACGGAGGAATGGCGACAAATGGCGACTATGGCGATGCAGTCGCTGGCACGCATGCAGACGGTGGATGGCTCCGAATGGAAGGATATTGTGGCTTACAGACCTTTTTCACGCCGACAGGTTTTGTGGGATCTGAACTATTTTAAATATGAGTATCTAAAGCCTTTGCGGGTATCTTTCGACGAGGAGCTGCTGGAGGATGATTTCGAGAGATTGGCTTCGCGGCTCACGGGGGATAGCGCCGGTCCGTGGGGTTTCATGATGCGCGATTGCCAGAGCCGGAATGTGATGGTAAGCGGCGGCAAGCCATGGTGGATTGATTTTCAGGGAGGACGGCGCGGCCCTGTGGCGTATGACGTGGTGTCGATGCTCTGGCAGGCTAAAGCGGGTTTGTCGGATAATGAAAAAAAGGAATTGGCTGCTGTATATGCCGCCGAATATGAGAAAATCACGGGCAATGATGCGGGCCGGTTGCTGGATGCGCTCCCGCTGCTGGCTTTCTTCCGTACGCTTCAGGTGCTGGGCGCTTATGGATTCCGCGGCCTGGTGGAGAAAAAGGCCCATTTTATAGAGAGCATAGATCCGGCGTTGAGGAATCTGGAAAATCTCTATCAGCGAGCTACGGGAGATGATTTGCCCGAGCTCAGGAGAGTCTGCTCCTATGTATGTGCCCATTCACCTTCGCCGGCACCTCACGACGGGCTGCTGGTAAAGGTCTACAGTTTCTCTTACAAGAAGGGTTATCCTGCCGACTTTACGGGTAATGGGGGTGGCTTTATGTTCGACTGCCGTGGAATGCACAATCCGGGCCGCTATGATGAGTACAAGCCTCTCACCGGTCTTGACCTACCGGTGCGTGAATTTCTGGAGGAGCGGGGCGAGGTGCAGAAATTCGTGGCTGAAGCCTTTGATATGGTGTCTCCGTCGGTGGAGTGTTATCTTCGTCGTGGTTTCTCTGACCTGCAGGTGGGTTTCGGCTGCACGGGAGGACGACACCGGTCGGTTTATTGCGCGGATATGCTGGCTCGCGGGATTGCTGCGGCTTTCCCCGATGCAAAGGTTATGGTGATACATCGCGAACAAAACATCACGGAAACATTATGAACGCAATGATAATGGCCGCCGGTATGGGCACCCGGCTGAAGCCGTGGACGCTCAGTCATCCCAAAGCATTGGTGCCTGTGGATGGTGTGCCGGCGTTAGAACGGCTTATTTATAAGTTGAGAGGGGAGGGGTTTGGTCATGTCACGGTGAACGTGCATCATTTCGCCGGTCAGATTATGGACTATCTCGGCAGTAAGGATTTCGGCATCGACATTGAGGTGAGCGATGAAAGCGAGGCGCTTCTCGACACGGGAGGAGGAATAGCCAAATGCGGCCGGAGCCTCGTTCCCGACGGCAAGCCGTTGTTGGTGCATAATGCCGATATATTGAGCAATGCCTGTCTGAAAGATGTTGTGAAGGCGCATGAGGCCGGCGGTACCGATGTGACGCTACTCACCAGCGGACGCGACAGCAGCAGGCGACTGGTGTTTGATGATGACGGACAATTACGTGGCTGGCATAATATGACCTCTGGGGAGTGGCGTCCTGAGGGATTCATACCGCGTGCCGACATGCATGCGAATGCGTTCAGCGGCATTTATGTGCTCTCGCCCCGCGCTATAGATGACATAGTGAGGTATGCAGAGGATTCGGGAAAGACAAAATTCTCCGTGGTGGAGTACTTCTTATCCTTCCCTAAGGGTATAAGCATAAGGGAGCATTACAATCCGGAGCTTCAGCTGCTCGACATCGGGAAGCCGGAGACGCTTGCGCGAGCCTCAGAGTTTCTGAGACTCTGTCAACGACGGTAGCGGGTTGTGCGCTGGCGCTGTTTAACCACATTGAACTGGAATATGCAGCCGAGAATCAGGAATACTACCGAGATGCCTCCTACAATCCATGTGGCTGTGGTACCGGTAAGGAAACACGACACTATCAGCATTACAGAGCCGATGATATAGAATATTATTGACAACGTTTTCATAGCCTTCTCTTATTATTCGTTTTAATGGAATAACAAAGAATGGGCAGAAAAGTGCGAAAGATATTAGGAAAGCGACCAAAGAGAGAGGTCTAAAAGACAAAAAAAAGTCCATGCTTTGGGCATGGACTCAGGAGAATCGTCAGGATGCTTACTCAGCGGCAGCCTCAGTGTTGGCATCAGCATTAGCGTTTTCAGCTTCGAGGGCAGCCTTTGCGGCAGCCTCCTCAGCGGCTAATTTCTCAGCCTTTTTCTTGGCTACTTCCTCGCCTTTGAGGCGGTTTTTCTCCGCTTCGGCGTCGAAGCGGGCTTTGGCATCCTCAGCTGCCTTGGCCTCGTTCCTGGCCTTGGCTGCCTGAGCCTCTTTGTCGCGGGCTCCCTTCCAGGCATCGAAGCGCTTCTGTGCCTCGGCCTCGTCGAACGCTCCCTTTCTTACGCCGCCGCGAAGGTGCTTCATAAGCATTACTCCCTCTCTCGACAGAAGTGAACGTACGGTGTCCGTGGGCTGGGCGCCCTGCTCTACCCAATACAAAGCACGGTCGAAGTCTAAACTTATTGTAGCAGGATTAGTGTTCGGATTATAAGAACCTATCCTCTCAATAAATCTACCATCTCGTGGTGCCCTGCTATCGGCGACTACAATTGGATAAAAAGCGTAGCCTTTGCGGCCATGTCGCTGTAATCTGATTTTTGTTGCCATAAACTTGCCGGTTTATTGATTCGGTTTCTGTGCTAACTCCCGGTAAGGACCATCCTCCCTTCGGTTAGCGACTGCAAAGTTAAGCCTATTTACCCAAACCGCCAAGTTTTTCAACTTTTTTTGTAATTTTGCAGTGTAAAAAGAAGAGAATATCCATGTCATCCACCAGCATACTTGACCGCCTGGAGGGCTTTGAGTCCCGTTTCGAGGAGGTGTCCACGTTGATAACAGACCCGTCGGTGATAGCCGACCAGGCTCGCTATGTGAGGTTAACAAGGGAATACCATGACCTTGACGCCATTCTGGCCATGAAACGCCGATACCAGGCTGCCCTTGACGCCATAGACGAGTCAAAGGAGATTCTCGCCACCGAGCAGGACGAGGAGATGCGTTTGCTGGCACGCCAGGAACTCGATGACGCACAGAAGGAGATTCCCGACATTGAGGAGAGTATAAAACTCCTTCTTATTCCCGCCGACCCTGACGATGCCAAGAATGCCGTTGTGGAAATCCGCGGCGGCACTGGTGGCGATGAAGCTGCCCTTTTTGCCGGCGACCTCTTCAAGATGTACCAGAAATTTGCAGACACCAAGGGGTGGCATCTGGCTGTCTCGTCGGTGTCGGAAGGAGCTGCCGGCGGTTACAAGGAAATCGTCTTCACCCTCACGGGCAGCGGAGTATATGGAGTAATGAAGTATGAGAGCGGCGTCCACAGAGTGCAGCGAGTGCCGGCTACGGAGACGCAGGGTCGTGTGCATACTTCCGCCGCAACAGTGGCCGTGCTCCCGGAGGCCCAGGAGTTTGAGGTGGAGATTCATGAAGGTGAAATCAAGTGGGACACCTTCCGTTCGGGAGGTGCGGGAGGCCAGAATGTCAACAAGGTAGAGTCGGGTGTGCGGCTGAGGTACCACTGGAAGAATCCCAACACGGGCCAGACCGAGGAGATATTGATAGAGTGTACCGAGACCCGCGACCAGCCAAAGAACAAGGAGCGTGCACTGACGCGTCTGCGCACGTTTATATACGACCGCGAGCATCAGAAATATCTCGATGACATAGCGAGCCGCCGCCGCACCATGGTAAGCACCGGCGACCGCTCGGCAAAAATCAGAACATACAATTATCCTCAGGGACGTGTCACCGACCATCGTATCAACTATACGATGTATAATCTTCCGGCATTTGTCAGCGGCGACATCCAGGAATGCATCGACAAGCTGACCGTGGCAGAAAACGCCGAAAAGCTGAAAGCCGCCGAGCTATAGCCACCCGACTTGCCTACGCTATTGGTCTTATTATAGGTAAAACAGAAAGTATTTGTGCATTATGTGAATACGATGCGCTGTAGCGTCCGCATCCGTTGAAATTACACTCTTCATTCCGGATGCGCCATGGTGCGTCCCTACAGCAAATGCACATTAACTTTGTTGTCATACTATAATTAGCTATAATTAATCACATCTCGCTTGCTGCCATCACAAAGAAAAAGGGACTATCTTTCGATAATCCCTTGGTAGTAGTCGATCCGGGACTCGAACCCGAGTCTCCACCGTGAGAGGGTGGCGTGCTAACCGCTACACTAATCGACCTTGTTTCCTTTTGACACTGCAAAATTAGTGCTTTTATCTGAATCCACCAAATTTTCAGGTCATTTTCTTCAAAAAAAAATTTCAGACCTTGATTTTGAGGCCGTCATAGCATGGGTGCACGTTGGGCGGCAGCTGGTCGTCGAGCCATGCGTGCAGACCCGCTTCATGGTTCATGTGGGTCAGGAAAGCCTGCCGGGGCTTAAGCTCATCAATAAGCCCGAGAGCCTCGGGAATGGTGAAATGGGCGAAATGCTCCTCATATCGCAAGCCGTTCACTATCAGCGTGTCCAGACCATGGAGCTTCTCCTTTTCCGTTTCGCTGATGCTTTTGGCGTCCGTGATATATGCAAACCGTCCGATACGGTAGCCGTAGATGGGTTTGGAGCCGTGAAGCACTTCCACAGGCTCGATCTTGAGGCCATTGATGTAGAACGGGAAATTGTCGACCTCGTGCATGTCGAAAGTCGGCACGCCGGGGTAATGGTGTTCCCGGAAACAATAGTCGAGTTTCTTGCGCAGTTCCACAGCTACGTCAAGGCGAGTGTAAAGAGGTATGTCGCCGGTCAAGCAGAATGGGCGCAGGTCGTCGATGCCTCCCACGTGGTCATAATGGATATGCGTCACGAGCACTGCATCGATATCGAATATTTTATTGTCGAGAGCCTGTTGCCTGAAATCGGGCGAAGGGTCGATGAGAATGTTCATGCCATGGGTCCTGACGAGAACCGATGCTCTGAGCCGTTTGTCGCGGACATCTTGGGAGCGGCATACTTCGCATTCGCATCCTACTTCAGGAATGCCTTTTGACGTGCCGCTGCCGAGGACGGTCACCTCAATGGAAGTGTCGATGAAATTGACTTCCGGATAGAGGTCGATAAAGAACTTTCGGCGTACCGCCGAACGGATTTCCTGCACGAGGTGCAGCACATCATGGGCAGATGCATTGCCGGCGTTCACAATCACGAGGGGCTGTTTCTCCCAAACCAAAGCGCCGCCGTAACGGTGACCTTTCATTCCGGCATGGTCTATTAGCCATGCGGCGGAAAGCTTCATGCGGCCATCGTCGGTGACATGGGCCGGTATTTCGCAGCCGGAGCGGTGACACAAGCTGTCGTAATGGGGTTTGCTGACCACGGGATTCTTGAAGAAGCTGCCAGCGCTCCCGGTCACACGAGGATCGGGCAGTTTGGCGCCCCGTATTCGTCGTACCTCGGCGGCAATCTCTCTGATGGAAGGGGCGTGGCCCAGACTTACGGCATATTCCCTGACCGGTTTGTATTCAAAATTGACGGCAATATCCGACTGTCGCAGCCTATAGCATACACGCAGCACGATATAACGCTCTTTGCCTTCATGTTTGAAAAATGAGTCGCGATAACCGAATCTACATTCCTCGGCGGTGAAAGTGCGGGTGTTGCGGGTAAGGGTGTCGAAGCATTCCACCCTGTATATCACATCCTTGGCCTCCACGCCATAGGCGCCGACGTTCTGCACGGCGGAAGCCCCGACGGTACCCGGGATGCCCGCCATATTCTCTACGCCGCCATATCCATGGTCGATACACCAGTCGACAAACTCGTCCCATTCCACGCCGGCACCGGCAATCACGTATATGGTATCAGTGTCTTTGGAATAGCTCTTGATGTCGGAGATGCGCGAACGGAGCACGAGCCCATTGTATTCGCCGACGAACAGAAGATTGCTTCCCGACCCGATGTTGAGCACTTCATTATTGATGAATACCTCGGAGCGCGAGATCTTGAGAAGTTCTTCTTTGGAGGCATACTCGGCATACCATCGGGCCGAAGCGGGAATTCCGAAAGTGGTGAGAGAGGTTATGTCCTTATGTTGTTCAAAAATGGGAGACATACTTACTATTGTTTAAACTCGGTGAGTTTGTCATCGATAAACACGAGGAACATGCCGTTCTCATACTTCCAGTAATCGATGAGCACGTCCCAGTTGTGGCCATGTTCCACCTCTTTGGGATTTCCTACGGCGAGCTTGCATTCTGTTTTGGTCATTCCTAAGGCGAGTCTGCCGTGACATATGAGGTTCCATGTTTCCGGGGTTATCGCGGGATAGGACTCCTTGGGGTCGGAGAGATAGAATAAAGAAGGGAACACGCGAGACACGAAAGAAGAGCTTTTGTCGGAGGCGTTCATGGGTATGAAGGCCACGGCATCATCGCTGCGGAATTTGACATTCAGTGGGAATATTGCATTGCCGGGCATGACGTCGAGAATTTCCACGGGGATGAATTTGGTGCCGGTTAAGGGTTCGCCCTTGTCGGAATACCATAGGGGGGTCTTTATCCATAAAGTTTTGCCCGTGAGCAGCGAGCGGAAACTCTCCACGAGGTCAAGGTCTACAAGCATCGGGAGGTTGTTCCAGTCGATTGAAGCAGCCTTGACAGCCGGGCGGTTGGTGTTGTAGGAAACAGTTTTGCCTGTAGCCGGATGGGTGAAATTGATTTTGATGGCGGTAGAGCCGTCGGGAGCAGTATAATCGGCAACGTCGCGGAAGATTATTGTCTGGCCGGCGAGCGAGTCGTCATGCAGCCTCATGCCGTTCTTGTCGCTGATCTCATATATGAGAGCAGCTTTGTTGTCGGTTACCAGAAAGCGTTTTCCCGGTTTCCACCTTCCCAAAGAGTCGGCATGGACGTTGCTGATGAAAATCTCTTCGGGCGTCTGTTGCAGCAGGCGTCGGTCGTCACGGTTGGGCGTTACCCGTCGGGTGCCTTCGATACCGGTGCTGCATCCCGATATGGCAATCATTGCCGACACGAGAATCGCGATGTATGTTAATTTATTGATTGTCAATGTCTTAAGTTGAGTTTGGTAAGCGGATACCAACGGTAATCCGATACAAAATTAGAAAAAAATCCTCTAAAACTTGTCAGGTTCTCAAATTTTATATAACTTTGCAGTCGCAAACGGCGGGATAGCTCAGTTGGTTAGAGCGTCGGATTCATAACCCGGAGGTCTCGAGTTCAATTCTCGATCCCGCTACAGAGGAGGATGCGTTCGCATCCTCTTTTTCTTTATATGCCTCAATACTTTTTAGCTAAAATTTTGTTAAATAAAGGAGGAGCCAAAATAAAGAGCATATGCAGACGATGTATGAAAAGCTGATGACGTTGACGGTGTTCAAGGGGATAGGCGCCGAGCAGCTGTCGTCGATATTGGAAAAGACGCATCTGGAGTTCGCCTCTCATGATGCCGGCGAATATATAAAGGAGTCCGGGGAGGAATGCCGGGAAGTCACGAGTGTGCTGTCGGGGGAGATAGAGACAGAGACATCGATAGCCGGCGGCCGTTCGTTGATGGTATGCCGTTATGGGTCAGGCAAGGTGTTCGGCCTCGAATATCTTTTCGGTATGGAGAACAAATATGGCAGTTCATTGCGGGCCGTGACGCGCACGGGCACAATGAGCTTTTCCAAGCAGCAGTATATGCAGATGCTCAGCGGCAATTCCATATGCATGATTAATTTCCTTAACTATCTCAGTTTCAAGTCGCAGCGTATCTCGCAGTACGTGGATGCCATATGTTCCGACGATTTTTCAAGGCGGTTGGCGGCGATAGTCACGCTGATGAGCGACCGCGATTGCGACGAGATAAGGATAGAGAATATACGGGGCGTTTCCGACAGCACATGTCAGGCACATACATATGAAGAGGTATTGAAGAGATATGAGGATGCCAGCATACTGCATATGGAAGGAGATACCCTCATCATACCGTCGCGTAACGATTTCCTGACCTTTTGTTCTGAACCCTGTTGATTATTTTTTGAAAGCACGGTATTATTTTGTAATTTTGCGCAACGGGGTTTGACGTGCGCCGACATGTCGGTGCATCGGGTATAAGAGCGCGTTCCTTAAAATTTCGAGGCCATAGGGGCGGCTTTTTTCGAGCAGATTTTTCGAGTCGGGGAGGGAGCGATGCGGGCATCGTGACCGACGATA
>CABUTY010000023.1 GCA_902494595.1 uncultured Porphyromonadaceae bacterium
CAAACCCAGGAGTAAGTATCCGGGAGATCTGCGCTGAATATCTCAATGAAATGTCTTTGTCCTCCTTGCGCCTCGGTGACACAGTGGAAGGGCTCTCCTTTCTTAAGATACACCGTCGTATAGAATGAATATCCGAACCATGGGATTTCAACATAATTAAACGAATAAGGCACCTGGTCCAAATCAGGGTCGATTGTGGCACTTATCAGAGAGTCGGTCTCAGGGGTGGCAATATCTCCAGTTCCCAAGACGTTCCTTCTGATGTCTCTCTTTATATCTGCGACATATTCGTCGTATGCAGTCGATGTCATGGCTTGGCTTTTGCCGTTTGCCGGATTCTGTACCCTTACAAATTCCACTGCAGGTATCTGAGGCAAATCCGAGGCGATGGTTATTAAATTGGCACCCTCTCTGAGAGACACTGACGGCAGCGACAGGAAAGACCATCCGGCTTTCCCGGCCGACACTACTTTCTCCAACCCATTTATTGTTATCTTGTAAGTCTGCAGGCTTCCATTCTTCTTTTTTGCGGCACACTGCCATAGGATTATATCATAATTCCCTGCTTGATTCGCATTCAATTTGTAAGTAAGTTTCCCTCCGACTTCATCGGCGGTTTTCCCTACAAGAAGTGGTCTCAAATTCTCTTTTGGCTGGACATTCCCGGCGCTTCGGCCGGTATACGAACACAATACAAGGAATGCTAATGCCAGTAATATACAGAACTTCTTTGACATTGACATTTCCTTATACAATTATGAGCCATTACTGACCGGCCGTTTGTCAATATTGGCATTTAATTCGCTCATTCATTGCTCTTATCATGCGTTAGTCGTATTGTTGTCGTCTCTTCAATAAAGACTTCGTCTGTTCGGAATATTACCGTAGACATTAACAAAAGATTGCAGACATTTACAATAAATCGGCCCAAGCTATTCTCTCTTTATAAAATTAACTCCCAGTAAAATAAATTATTGTATTTTAAGTAAGTCGTGGAAATTATTTTGTATTATCGGGGAGCATTATTTCAGTCGATTTTTCCTCGAAGATGAAGGAGTGTAGCGAGTTACACGACTGAAGATGAGAGGGAAAAGCGGCGAAATAATGCCGCCGATAATGCAAAGCTTCAAATCCATAATAATGCGTAATAATTTTCATGACTTACTTATCATAAAAATTAACACAAGTAAAAAAATGGACATGCAATATTTGTGATGTACCATCTACGATACATTTCAAATGGACGAAAAAAAGGGATGTCCCGAAACGGACACCCCATTTTTATTATAAGTTATTATGATTGCGCGGCAATTACTCAGCCTTACCTTCGGAGCCGAGCACGGCCACAATCTTGTGCTTGTAGAGCTTCTCCATCTCGTCGCGAGCCGGGCCGAGGTATTTACGCGGGTCGAACTCCGCGGGCTTGTCGTGGAACACCTTGCGGATAGCAGCTGTCATAGCCAGACGCGAGTCGGAGTCGATGTTGATCTTGCAGACATCCATCTTGGCAGCCTTGCGGAGCTCTTCCTCGGGGATACCGATGGCATCGGGCAGTTTGCCGCCATATTCGTTGATGATGTCGACATACTCCTGAGGCACGCTGGAAGATCCGTGGAGCACGATGGGGAAGTCGGGGAGCTTAGCCTCCACAGCCTCAAGCACGTTGAAGGCGAGCGGCGGGGGCACGAGGCGTCCTGTCTTCGGGTCGCGTGTGCACTGCTCGGGAGTGAACTTGTAGGCGCCGTGGCTTGTGCCGATAGAGATGGCCAGGCTGTCGCAGCCGGTGCGCGTCACGAAGTCGATAACCTCGTTGGGGTCGGTGTAGGTGTGGTGGTCGCTCGATACCTCGTCCTCAACGCCGGCAAGTACGCCGAGCTCGCCCTCTACGGTAACATCGTACTGGTGGGCATAGTCCACAACTTTCTTGGTGAGGGCCACATTCTCCTCATAGGGGAGATGGCTGCCGTCAATCATCACCGACGAGAAGCCGTTGTCGATACAGTCTTTGCAGAGCTCGAAAGTATCGCCATGGTCAAGATGGAGCACAATCTGGGGATGCTCCCAGCCCAGCGACTTGGCATATGCCACGGCTCCCTGCGCCATGTAACGCAGAAGAATAGGGTTGGCATAGTTGCGGGCTCCCTTCGACACCTGAAGTATCACCGGCGACTTCGTGTCGGCCGCTGCCTTGATGATGGCCTGGAGCTGCTCCATATTGTTGAAATTGAAGGCCGGTATTGCATAGCCTCCGTGTACTGCCTTGGCAAACATCTCGCGCGTGTTGACCAGGCCTAAGCTTTTATAATCTACCATGGTTGTATATTTGGGTTTTATTTTCTATTTATTCAACGGCTTAAGCCGCCGTTGGTTATATCATTAACGTTTTTTGGGTAACCACTTCCGCATCACCTTTCTCCGGCGTCGGTTCTCTTATCTTTCAGAGTGCAAAAATAGGCATTTTTCATGAAATATCAAAACGCTGGAAAAGTTACATATATAAGACATGAATCCGAAAGCGAGCATAATATTATTGACCTACAACCAGGCCGGGAGCGTAGGGCGTGCGATGGAGAGTATTCTGTCGCAGCGTTGCTTCTTTCCATTCGAGATTGTAGTGGCCGACGACGGGAGCACCGACGGCACCCGTCAGATATGCGAGGATTACGCGCGCCGGTATCCGCATATTGTGAGGATGCTGCCCCTGGAGCCCAACAAAGGTGTGGTCGACAATTATTTCGATGCTATCCTTGCGTGTCGTGGCGATTATATGGCCGACTGTGCCGGCGATGACGTCTGGAGCGACTCCCGGCGGCTGCAATACCAGATTGAATGGCTCGACAGCCATCCCGGTGACGTGGCCGTGATGTCCGACTGGGATATCGTCACAGACGGCGTTGCCATATCGTCGGCAAATGCCGCAAAGTATGAATGCTGGCGACGCAACATCCGGGGGCCGGAAATGACGGTGTCTGTGCTCGGCTGCCGCTCCGCATTCCCTCTGCTGTCGGCAATGCTTTTCCGGCGTGCACCCGTCATCGACATGCTTCACGACAATCCCTCGGCGCTGCGACGCAAGGAATGGGGCTGCGAGGATCTCCCTCTCGTGGCTGCTCTCGGCCAGAAGGGCGATTTCGGTTATCTCCCCCTGACCGCGTCAGCATATACCGCCGACAATCAGGAGGGCATCTCCAACAATCGACGTGCCGGACATCTTTTCGACTTCTACGCCAAGGCCGCCCGATGCGTCACCGAACTGTCGGCTTTATACCGCGTAGAGAACGCCGAAACAGACATGGCCATACGCGGCAGGCTGCTGTATCTGTCGTCGTTGCTGCTGCACGCCTTCACTCGGGAGCGTCTGCAGGTACTGCGCGACCTGTGTCGCGACAACAGCCGCCGCGCCGGCACAAAAATACGCATATACCTCATGCTGTCGGCATCGGCCCCCGGCAGATATATTCTCAGAAAACTAAAGAGTTCGTTTCTTAAGGGTATCAGATTCTGAGCCGGAAGCGCGTGTATACCGTTCCGCCTCCACCATACGACACTTTCTGACGGAGGAGCCCCTCGTTAAGGATAGCGCCGTTCTCCTCGGTGCTTATGCCGAAGTCAAAATATCGCCGGTCGGCGAAAACGCGGGTGATAAGGTGATGGAAAAGGAGCGTGAGCATATCCTGTTTTCTTGCCGCGGGCGTTGTGGCTATATACTGAGCGTGCGCCACTATGCCGGTATCATATACGCATACGCCGGCCTGTGGCTCTTCGGAGCCGGCAACCATCAGCTGAAAGATACGTATGTTGTCAGGGAAACGGTCGCGCAGCAGCTGCAGCTCTTGGGAGGTATGCACCGCTCTCACGCCATGACGCTCCTGCAGACATCTGTCGAGCAGCCGCATGAATTGTGCCGTGTCCCGGGTCTCCACAATCTCATGGTCAAGCTGCGAGGCTTTACGCAGGTGACGCCGCTGCATCTGGCTGAACGTTACCGGCTGACGCAGGTCGATGCTTGTGCTCAGGCCGCAACCCGTCATCTGCGCGCCGAGCCTGTAGAGTACATAAAGGTCATCGTCGGCGGCCATACGGTGATATATCGCCGGCACCCGCTTATAGTCAAGCTCTCTGATGCCGGCATTACGCCAAGCCTCCGCAGCTGCCGAAAATATCGCCAGCAGCTCGGCGCCGTCGACATGCCCCACAGGAAGTATCCAGCCGCCGTAACTCAGTCCCTGATGGCTGTGGAGCACCCCGTCGGCCGTTATGTTGGCCGGAAGCAGTGCCCGGAGGCTCCCTCCTTTGAATGCCATCCACGAGCAGTCGATGAAACGGTCGCTGTGGTAGTCCATATACCCGCGGTCGAACAGGAAGGTGCCGTTGCGGCTCGCAGCCACGAAACGGTTCCACGTTCCGAAGTCGTCGCTCCCGGGAGCATTGTCGTAGCGCCGTACGGTTATCGTATCCATGAAAGGGGATTCTGTTTCTCGCGGTTATGCCATACCTCGAAATGTATGAGACCATGGCCTGGACTATCCTCGCTGTCGGCCACGCTTCCCACGCTCTGCCCCTGCTTGACGACATCGCCGACCTTCACCGACGCCGACGTCAGATTGCCGTAGACTGTATAATAATTGCCATGGCTGACAATAACCACCGTTCCGTAACCGGGAATCATATACACACCCGACACCTTACCGCCATACACGGCTACTGCCGAGGCACCATGTCCCACTTCGGCGTCAATACCCGGATTGTCATACTTCACATCGGGGAGGTCGGGGAGGCTATGCACGCCGAAATAGCTTGTCACGCGGAATGCGCCGCTTACCGGGCGTGGCAGCGAACCCTTCATCGAAGCGAAACCGGAAGCTGCCGGAGCGGCGGTCTGTGCCGGTTTCTGTGCCTGGGTTTTCGCGGGAGCCGATGCCTTGGGCTCTGCTGTTTTCGGCCGGCGCTTGCGGGCCTGAGCATATTCGCCGCCGCTTTGCTTCTCCTCCCGCTTTTTGCTCTTGCTGTCGCCAGCGGTCTGGCGGCGTGCCGGCTCCTCTTTTTTCTTCTTTGTTTTCTTCTCCTGTCGGGCCACATTCTTATCGGCGGCTTTCTCAGCTTCGGCCTTTTCGGCGGCGGCACGTTCGGCGCTAGCCTTTTCAGCAGCGGCCTTCTCCGCGGCAGCTCTCTGTGCGGCAGCCTTTCTTTCGGCGGCAGCTCGTTCGGCGGCAGCCTTACGCTCCGCCTCAGCCTGCTCCGCGGCTATCAGCGCCGCCACACGGCTACGCAACGCGTTGGCCTCTCCCTGCTTCTTGGCAAGATGCGTGCGCAATGCCTCGCCGTTGGCCCGCAACTCCGTGACCAACGCATCCTTCTGCCGGTACTGGCCCTCAAGGCTGTTCTGGGCGGTAAGCTGCGTGGCCAGAGCCTTATCATGCTGCTGCTTGCTCGTAGTAAGCTGCTCTTTCTGCGTCTTAAGCACGTTGACCTTCGCCTTTATGTCGCTGGTCTGCCTGTCGCGCCATTCGCGAAACTCCCGCAAATAGCGCATACGGCGGCGCCCCTCTCCCAAGGACCCGGCTGAAAAGAGGTATACAAGTTCCGAATTACCCCCTTTCTTGGCTCTGATGGCTTTCACCGACTTCAGATATTCCTCACGCAGCCGGGCCAGATCTTTCTCTCCGGCGGTTATATTGCTCTGCAGGCCGGTTATTCTCGACTGAAGGGCGGTGACCTGTTGACGCGAGGAGGCCACGAGCTTACGCGATGCCGCGATGTCTCCCTCCAGTTTGCCCAGGTCGGCAAGCGTGCGCGACACCTCCTTCTCATTCTGGACAATCTTCTGTCTGGTCTCGGCAATCTCCTTCTGGGCCGCCTTCTGCTGTCGTTGCAGGTCGGCGCGGCTTTCCGTGCGTGGCTTCGCGGCGCTCTTGTTCCGCTTCCTGGGCTTAGCCCCTTCCATCCCTCCGGCCATCAGCAACGCCGCAAGTATTATTACCGCTCCTCTCCTCAGTCTCATAAACGTTCCTCCATTGTCATCACGCTTCAACGTATGTTGCGCACAAAATCATAAATACCCATCCTCGTATATCCCGACAGCCTTATTGGCGACAGGGGGGTGCCCCCCCACCGGATGCTGCTGTAATCCAGCGTTACGTCAACCTCCGTTTTTGCCCTATGCAGCTTTACCTGCATGTCCATGCTGTTGCCAGGATATGTATATCGTATCTCGAGGTTTTCGGGACGTTCTTCCATCATTCCATAGAATGCTGCGGTGCGTCCCATGGCGTTGGCCACATAGCCATAACGGATTTTGCCGCCCCACAATTGCTCGCGGGGGAGTACCAGCCATTCGCCGTTGTCGGTAGAGCGTAGCTCCACATTACCCAGATTATCAAGCGACAGTTCGCCGCTCCCGGGAATCACTATGCGCCCCAACAGCAGACTCTGCAAATCGCCCAACACTCCGGGATACATCTCGTTGATGTGGCGCATAGACTCCAGACAATAGGTCTTCTTCCATTTGTTGACGAGCAGGCAACTGTCGGTCCTGACCTCCACGCGACCGAGCTCGCCGAGAAAGGGTGCCCGCAACGAAATCTGCAGGTAAGCGCTGTTCTCGGCATATATCTTCACCGTAGGGCTTACCGGCAGCGCCGAAGAGCGTATCTTCCCTTCGAAAGTCACCTTGGTCCACGGCACATATCTCGCGAGTATGTCGGTTACCATCCGCATGGCCTCTTCATCGAGACGGGTCTCAGTCTCCTCACGCTGTGTGGCGCCATACGACGACAACATTCCTGCGCCGCATAGCGTGGCAAGCGTAAACACCGCTATCCCTCGTATTATCAATGTAATGGCTTTCATTGTTGTGTCTCCTTTTCCGCATTTTTAATTTTTTCGCGTATGTCGTTACGCGAGTCATCTATGTCGAGGGCCTTCTTCCAGGCCTCTATGGCGGCAGCTTTGTCGCCGGTCTTGTCAAGTATGTCGCCGTAATGTTCGTAGACCTCTGTGTCGCCGCCATGGTCGCCCATTATTTCCACAGCCTTGGCCTGGACTTCGCGGGCTTTCTCATAATCGCCCTTGAGAAACAGAATCCAGGCATATGTGTCGAGATATGTGGGATTGTTGGCGTTCTCGCCTTCCAGCGAGCGGCTGCTGAGCTGCAGCGCTCTGTCAAGGTTGCCGCCATGCATGGCCGAAAAATAGGCGAAGTTGTTGGCGGCCAGCGCATTGTCGGGATTCATCTCCAGGGCGTTGGTATAATTGCGGTAGCTGCCCGTCGTGTCGCCCAGGTTTATGGCCACGTCGCCCATCGCCGACAATACGTCGCTGAGCATGTTCAGTTCCTCCATGCTTATGTCGCGGCGCACATCCCTAAGCGTCATAAGAGTGTCGACATGCAGTCCGGAATCTATGTCGGCCACCACGCCGCGGTATATCTCGAGCGACTTGGAGTAGTTCTTGGCCTGATGCATGAGCATTGCGCCGTAAACACGCAGGTCGCGCGACAGTGGTACCTTCGTGGCTGCCTCTTCATAAGTTCTGAGGGCGCCGGCGGCATCGTCGGCACTCACCTGGATATACATCTTCTGACGCCACAGCTGCTCGTTGGTGGGATTCTGGTCGATGGCATAACCTATGTATTCTTCGGCTTGCGGATAATTCTTGCGATATCCGGCATATCGGGATGCAAACTCCAGGACTTCCCAATCGTGGGGATATTGCTGCAGGAGCACGTCGAAGAGATGCACCCCGCGGTCGGCCGACGACTGGTCCATAATCAGATGACGCATGTACATGCCCAGGAGCTGTATCTTCTCGTCGCGGTCAAGGTCTTCGGTAAGCAGAGCCTCATACGCCTTTCGGTCGTAAGCCGCGGAATCGCCCTTGGCATGGTATGTCTCCATAAGAGCCATCTTGGGAGTGCCCGACTCCGGGGCTGCCGCCTCCGCCGCAAGATAGTAGTACTCCGCTGAGTCGGGCTTGCTGACGGCATCGTAAAGGTTTCCCTTCAGAATCAGGAAGTCGGGGTTTTTAGGGTCGGTGGCTATCAGCCTGTCGGCCTCGCGCACGGCTCCGGCAGTGTCGGAACTCTCGAGCATCATCGACATCTTGTGAAGGCTCAGAGCGGCGCTTTTCCCCTCAAGTTTCTCGTAACGGTCCATCACTTCCACGGCCTCGGGGGTATGTCCGCTGTTATGGTAGGCCTGCGACAGCAAGAGGAGTATCATTCCCCGGTCTGGGTATTCGTCGGCAAGTCGCGACATAACCCTTATGCTCTCCATGCTGTCTTCGGCTTCTGTGGCCGCATAGCCATATTGCATACCCTCATAGAGCTCGGCGGGGTAAGCGTCGACAAACCTGCGCATCAGCGCCAGACTGCCGCTGAGACTGTCGCCGCTCTGCATATCTGCTGTCATCAGCGATCCGCGGAGCACTCCGAGCTTGAAACCTGCCTCCAGATTTTCCGTATTAAGACGCCACGCCCGCTTGAAACATTCATACGCGGCATCGGTATTCCCGTCAGTCTCCTGCCTGAGTCCCTCGTAATAATAGTAGCGCGACTTGGCCGCGTCGGCACGTCCCGCGCCTTTGGTCTCGGACGCAACCGCCGCCATCAACGCAAACAACGCTAATACCGCCGTAGTCAGTATAATGTATCTCTTCTTCAATTTCTCTTATACTCTTATAGCAGGGTTACAGGTTGTTAACAACTGAATCCGTCTGTGTGTTTCATAGGCCGGTATGACCGAATCCACCTTCGCCCCGCTCCGTGGCATCGAGGTCTTCAGTCTCAAGCCATGTCACACGCGTATAAGGCGCCACAATCATCTGCGCTATCCTGTCGCCATTATTTATGACCACGTTTCCCTCTCCGAGATTAATGAGGATCACACCTATTTCGCCGCGATAGTCGCAATCTATGGTGCCCGGGGAGTTAAGCACTGTAATCCCTTTCTTCAAAGCCAGGCCGGAGCGTGGACGTATCTGTGCCTCATAACCCTCCGGCAGCGCTATGCGTATGCCCGTGGGAATCAGGCGTCGCTCTCCCGGCGCCAATGTCTCCGGCGCCGCAAGACAGGCCCGCAGGTCCATTCCTGCCGATCCGCCTGTAGCATACCCAGGAAGCTCAACTCCCGATGCCGTGCTTATCCTTACTTTCTTTCCTTCCATTTCTATTGAAAAAGGCCATATTTCTATTGAAAAAGGCCGTTCCGAAACGGAACAGCCCTTTAAGTTGTGACCGGTAAAGGTTATCCCTCTTCGATAGCATCGTTGGGGCATACCGATGCACAGCTGCCGCAGCTGATGCATGTATCGGGATCGATGTGGTAAATCTCGCCCTCGGAGATGGCCTCTACAGGACATACTGAAATGCAGGTTCCGCATGCTATGCAGCGGTCGGTGATTACATAAGCCATGATGTCTTTTGCTTTTTTAATTGATGTTCCTTGTTTTTACGACTTAGTTTTAATACCTTTACGCCATTAAAACGCGTTCGCCCTTTTTTGCAGCGCAAATTTAACCCTTATTATTGAATCATACAAAAAAATACCAACTTTTTATTATTGAAAAATATCATGATAAACGCGGAATCAGAAGTCTCTCCCTCATTATCTGCTGAGAGGAAGGAGTGCGATACCCTTATTTCGGTAATCACCATTACCTACAATGCGGCCTCGGTGATCGCCCCTACCCTCGAGTCGCTCAACGGCCAGTCGTTCCGAAATTTCGAGCATATCGTTGTTGATGGCGCCAGCACCGACAATACCGTGGCTCTCATCAGGGAGATGTCGCCAGATTCGTCAGTGGTCTCCGAACCCGACAAGGGGCTCTATGATGCCATGAACAAAGGTATGGCCCGTGCCCGAGGAAAATATCTGCTCTTCCTGAATGCCGGCGACTCCCTGCACTCTTGCGACACTCTCGACGCTTACGCCAGAGCCATACATACCAATGATCATCCGCATATCGTATATGCCGACACTGTTATTGTTAATGCCGAAAGACATATCCTTGGTCCGCGACATCTCTCGGCGCCTCCGCAACTCACCTTCAAGTCGTTTGCCAATGGGATGCTCATATGCCACCAGGCCTTTATGGTCAGCAGAGAAATAG
>CABUTY010000024.1 GCA_902494595.1 uncultured Porphyromonadaceae bacterium
TTCCCATCGGAAACTGTCTTGAAAGCCGGCGTCACGATATAAGTGCCGTCGGGGACTGTTATCGGTATCTTTACCGTATACTGCCTGTAGCCATATCGGGGCTTCAGCTCGCCGATAGAATAGCCGGTGGAATATTTTGTTTCGCCGTTGCCCGAAGCTGGCTTAAGCTGCAGACCCAACTGACAGGAACTGCTCTTCAATGTGTAGCCCGACTGATTGGTAGGGAAACCGGAAACGGTGATGTCGGTGATACCGGCAGTGCCCGACAAGGGAGAAAGCTCGAAGGGGTCGTTCATTCCGAAAGAGGGCTGCAGGGGCTTGGGGGTCACAGCGACATTGCCGATAAACTGCTGTGTCTGTGAATAACCGCTTATTGAGCCGCCGATACCCTGAGAGCCTGGGTTCAGCGCTGTGAGCAGGAAAAAGCCGTCGCACGAGCCTCCCCATCCCCTGTTGAAAAGGAAGTAGCCGTTCTCATAACCGTCGCATACGAAGGCATGACCGCTCAGGGTGTTGTGTCCGGCATAGAGCAAGGGGCCGAACTCTTTCATCTGGTCATATACAAGGTTGTTCCAGTCTTCGAGATGATAGTTGACGCGTGAGAAAGCCCTCGCACCTTCGGCAAAGCCGAAATTGCGCGACAATGCTTCGGCGGCCTTTGCGGTCACGGCTCCCGATGCATTCGTGCCGTAACTCATATCTACCGACACTCCGCAGGCATACATCAGCGTGGCCACGGCGTCGGCCTGTGTCTGTGAGTAACTGCCCTTGTAGCTGTCGAGCATGTTGTCCCAGTCGAAGGTTGTGGCTCCGTAATTGAAGCTCAATGTCTGATTCTGCCATGTATAGCTGTAGGTTCCGGTGCCCTTTACCTGCTTGTTGTAGTAATTGAGCACCTGTGCGAAGGCGGTGGCCACGCAGCCGGTATATGTGGCTTTGGAGCCGACTTTCGGGCATTTGTTATTGTAGGGCGCATCCTGGTTCCATTTGGTGTGGATGAGGGGCGCAATGGAAGCCTTTGCGGTCTGAGCTGTCGGTTTCACGAAAACCTTTCCGCCGGCGGAGGCGTTGAGGCTCACATCCTCGGCAAGGCATTGCAGCCAGTAGCTGAGGCCGTCGGGCATCTGCGAGGCGTCAGAGGGTATCTGTCCCTGGTCGCAGTATCCCAGTACGGGCACCGATGTATCGTCGGCCGACAGAACCATGAAGCCATTGTTGTCGGCTTTGTTGAAGATGTAGATAGCCGGGGTTCCCTCATGTCGCACAGTGGCGGCCAGCACAGGAGAGCTGTCGGCCATACCTTGCACCTTGGCCGGGGAAGAGAGTCGGCTGCGCTGCAAAGCCTCTGCCGGCGTCAACGGAGCCGCATTCATGGCCATGCCGACACTTGCGCCAAGGCCTATCAGTATAAGTGTAGTTTTTTTCATATTTGATGATAATTACATTTCTCCCTTCTCTATGGCTGACTGCCATTCCCTCTGTTGCAGCTCGTCGCTCTCGGTGTAATAGACCATGACGCCTTCAGCCGTATTCACAACATAAATGGCACTTATCTTATTCCCCTTGGCATCTACCGTGTCGATGTCTCTCTTATGGAACGGGGAAGTAAAAACAGACATGTGCCTGCCATATACTCCCTTTGTCACGTCCTCGGGAACGACATCGTTAAGGAAGCTCACACAGTCGTCAAGACTGCCCATGCCCGACTTCCCTTTTCGCACTATCTGCTCGAACTTATCATCGCCATCTTCCTTCACCATCCTGACGATTATATTGTTGTCAGGAGCCACATCGCTGTAAAACGGGAAGAGGACGGTAGCATCGGCCGTAACCGCCGACATCACTGCACCCAGCAGCAAGACTAATTTTTTCATCGTATTACATTTTTATTCTTTTCGCAAATATAGCAAAAATAATTTAAATTGGTCCAGTTTTTTGGAACCACAGACCTGAACCGCATTTTTGGGAATCACAGAAGAGTGCCGTTGCGGTCCCCCAAAAAAGAAAAAATTTTTTTGACGGTAGAGCTGTTAATTTTTTGACGGGAGAACGGGAGAACAGGAGAGTCGGGTAAAAAAGCTACCTGACCCTCCTGTTCTCCCGTTCTCCCGTCGAAAAGAGTACCCGAGTCTCCTGTTCTTCCGTTCTCCCGTCGAAAAGAGTACCCGACTCTCCTGTTCTCCCGTTCTCCCGTCGAAAAGAGTACCCGACTCTCCTGTTCTCCCGTTCTCCCGTCAAAAAATCCATAATAAAATTTTCGGAATATGCAAGGAATAATATTGTTTTATTGTGCGTTTAATAAAATTAATTTTGCTCAGGGTAAATATATCCACTGAAGAATTGATATATACCTCTCGTAAACACATACTCTGCATTAAAAACAATAACATGAAACAGGCTCTTTTATTCCTCGGCATAATGATGGTAGGATTTGCCGCACACGGAGTAATGGCACACCCGGGCATCGCCACGATGGTGCAGCCCGACAACTCCCGTATTGATGTGCGGCTGCTCGGCGACGAGTTTTTCTCATATGAGACTACCGTTGACATGTATACGATTGTAAAAGATACCGACGGATTCTATAAATATGCCACAGCGACGGAGGGGAAACTGACTCCAAGCGCAATGATAGCCCACAATGAAGCCGACAGGAGCAAGGCTGAAAAACGCTTTCTGAACACACTTCCCAAGATGTGCAAGCCGGCAAACTCCGTGAATGCCGCCAGAAAAGAGCGCGACATGAGAAACAGAAACATGGCCGTCCTTCCAAATTCGGGATTTGATTACGACAATTTCCGAGGCCTTGTGATTCTTGTGGAATTCAACGACCGCGAGTTTTCCGAACCGAATGCCGACAGGATATTCCACGACATGATAAACCAGGAAGGATACAGAGGATTCATTTCCTCATCCGGGAAGAAGGAGGAATACAGAGGCAGCGTAAAAGATTACTTCCGGGATAACTCGTGCGGGAAATTCATACCCTCGTTCGACGTGGTTGGACCCGTGAAAATAAACCGGTCGCAGACCTATCCTCAAGGGTCGGACAACAGAAACATGTACATACCGGAATCCCTGATAGCGGCGGATTCGCTGGTGGATTATTCCCGATACGACATCGACAAGGACGGGATTGTGGATATGGTATATTTCATATATGCGGGAGCCGGTGCGAATTATTCGGGCAACAATCGCGGCTATGTATGGCCACATGCGGCAAATGTTCCATGGTCAAAATCGCTTGACGGCGTGAAATTCGGCAGATATGCCTGCTCCACCGAACTTTACGGCATAGAGGCCGATGGAATCATCGATGGCATAGGCACCATATGTCACGAGTTCAGCCATTGCCTGGGACTGTATGACATTTACGACACCGACTATGAGACATCAGGGTTAAGTCTTACGCCACTCGACTGGAGCGTGATGGCATCGGGCAACTACCTCGACAACGCCCGCACGCCATGCGGTTATTCCTTGTTCGAGAGAATTGAATCCGGTTTTGCGACAGCTGTAAATGTAGATAGGGAAATGGAAGTGGAACTCCCCCACATAGCCACGTCGAATACAGGCTACCGTATCGACACTCCTATAAAAGATGAGTATTTTCTGCTTGAAAACAGGCAGCAGGAAGGATGGGACAAATATCTGCCGGGTCATGGACTGCTCGTATTCCGCGTGGATAAGACGAATCCGCAGGTATGGGAGAGAAACAAAATAAATTGCGATCCACGCCACAATTATTACGAGTTGGTGCGCGGAGAGATAAGCTATAACATCAAGGGAGAAGCCATAGATGGACCTGGCGACCCATTTCCGGGCACCGGCAACATCCATACGCTTTCAAGCCTCACGGCTCCGGCATTGAGGTCGTGGACCGGCATGGAGACATGCTGGGCTATCCGCGACATCACAGAATCGTCGGACGGCAGGATAATGTTCGACATTGTCAGAGATGAACCCGACATCATCCTGGAGGATTTCGAGACTTGCGCGGAAACCGACGGAGCCGACACATACGTTGACGGCATAATAAAAGGATGGCAACTTAACGGCAAGGCAAAAATAACGGTTGCGGCATCCGACACGGCGTCAAACAAGCATGTGTCGACAGTAATGGGCAGTTCGATAGTGTCGCCGGTCATAAGCACGAAGATGGAATTCATCCGTATGGAGCTGAAAAATCCCACCAACTATACCTCCGTGTTCCGTTGTGAATATCAGCCTGAAGGGTCGACGGTATGGCACACTCTTTCGACTATCGAGGGCATGACCGAATGCTCGGTGAAAGCCAAGAAAACGGAACAACCCATATTTTCATGCGGTTTCGAGAGTCCGGGGAGGTTCAGAGTGCTGCAGACCACCGGCAACAAGGAATCCTCCATTGACAATGTGGGTATCTATTTAAAAAGAGACATCACCACAGGAATCGGTTCTGTATCCATGTCGGATTCATCATCAAAGCGACTCTGTGCATACAGCCACGGAGGGATGCTGGATATAACGTGCCGTGCCGGGATACCTGTAAGGATTTTCAGCATCGACGGGACCCTAATCGCCGCAATAACGCCGGCGGGGAATCACGCGGCGTTTCATCCGCAGGCCGAGGGAATATATATCATTACCCAGGGCGAAGAAAATATTAAAGTAATCGTAAAATCAATATAAGATGAGAAAAAAGGGAATTACGGGCATTGTCGCAACGACAATACTCACATTTGCCGTAAGCATGAATGCCGCGGGGGAAGTGCCACTGACCGGCAACGGCACAGCTGACAGTCCATATCTGGTAACTTCGGTGGCCGACTGGAATGCCATGGCCGAGTATATCAAGACCAATGGCGACAACCTTGCCGGCAAATATGTGTCGATGACAGCCGACCTCGATTTCAAATCGGTGGCATTCACACCTGTCAGCGGGTTCGGAGGCACATTCGACGGAGCCTCGCACGCGATGCGCAATGTGGAATATACCACCACGGCAACATATCAGGGAATGTTCGGCACTATCGAGGCTGACGCCACCGTCAAGAACCTTACCGTGGCCGGAACCATATCTACCGGATTCGAGTATACAGGAGGAATAGCCGGACTCCTTAAGGGAAAAATAGAGAATTGCAAAAGTGCAGTAAACATCACATCGACAGTCAATTATACCGGAGGCGTGCTGGGCAAAGCCGACAACAACTCGACCATCAACCAGTGCACATATGAAGGCGAACTCCAGTCGGGCAAATACTACCTTGGCGGTATTGTTGCTGACTGCGGCAGCGGTGTCACAGTGAGCGGCTGCGTCAACAAAGGCGTTATGCACAACACCACGTCAATGACCGGGGTTCTCGACGTATATGTAGGCGGCATAGCCGCCCGGGCGTTGCCCTCAACATTCACCGACTGCGTCAACGAAGGCGAGATCATAATCGACTCTCCCAAATTCGGAACCTGCGTGGCCGGTATTCTCGCATACGCCAACAATGTAGCGAATGCAGAAAAAACGCTGTTCAGCTTCAGGAAATGCCGCAACACCTCCTATATCAATGCCGCCTACAACCTGGCCGGCATCCTTGCCGACATAAACTATTCAAGGACGATAGCTCTCGTGCTTGAGTTCACAGAATGCGTCAACGAGGGCAATATAATAAGCAGCGGCGCCCAGAAGTCGAATATTGCCATGGGAGGCATTTCGTGTTATTACTCGCCCACCTCAACCTTTACAGGTTGCAGCAACTCGGGTATCCTGCAGTCGGACAACAATCCTTATGTGGGAGGCATCGTAGGCAGATACAAAGTGATTGCCGACATGAACCCGAAGGAGACCATGATAGAGAAGTGCTACAACACGGGCAAGATAATTGCTTCCAAAGGTACAGGTGCCGGCATAATGGGACAGGCTCACAAGTCGGTGACGTTCAACGGCTGCTACAACGAAGGAGAGATAACCGGCAAATCCACCATCGGCGGAATAGTTGGCATCATGGCTTCCGGCAGCAAGATTCTCAACTGTCGCAACAGCGGCAATGTCACCGTGTCTGAAGGATCAGCCGCCGGCATCATCCCCAGCAATGCCACGCAATGCGAGATTACCTGCTGCGTAAACACTGGAAATATCACTTCTCTTTCTGCCGACAAGGCCAAAGATATGGGTGGCATAGCAGGTTCGGGAGCCTCCATATTCACAAATTGTGTCAATATAGGCAATGTGGAAGGTTATTCCACGATAGGAGGTATTGTCGGCTCCCCCTCCAAAGGAAAGACATCGTTTATAAACTGCTATAACGCGGGCAACGTGAAGTATAACGAAGGCATGGGAGGCCCGATAGTGGGCGTTGACATCGCGACTTCCACATACTGGGATGCTGAAACCAACAAGACCGAAGGTTGCCGTTATGTATCGAATTTCCTGACAAAGGCAGTAAATCAGCCGGGCACAGCCCTGAGCATGGCGGAGATGACCGCGTTGCAGCCGGGCGAGGGATGGTATTGCGCCGGCAAAGGATGTCTGCCCGTTCCGGAGGCTTTCAAAAATGTTGACGCAGTGACAGTGGCCACTGTCGCCGTGATTCCCCAGAACAATGAGAAATACAACTCACTGACCTCTGACGTAACCCTCGGCATGTGCGAAAATGTGGTATGGACCTCTTCGGCAAACGATGTGATAAGCATCAGCGGCAACAGCGGCAAACTTGTGGAGCTCAACAATGTAACGCCGGTTGTACTTACCGCCACGATGGGCAATTACAAACGTGAATGGAATGTCACTAACGCGTTGGCAAGCGGAGTGACATTGACCGTTGAGGATAATGCCGGCGAGACTGCGGTATATGATGCCGCCGGCATACCCACGGATATGAAGTCGTTGAAAAAAGGCCGTATATATATCATGGTTGACGGCAACGGCAAAACAAGAAGATTCATAGCAAGATAAGAACATAAGTACATAAGGCAGAGCTGTCCGGTTCCATGAGGAGTCGGACAGCTTTTTTTATTCCTTTACGAGTTTTGCTCTGAGGGCGCTGAGATAGCGGGGTGTGACTCCGAGATAAGCCGCTATGGTCTTGAGCGGCACCAGCTGTATGATAGCCGGCCGTTTGGTGGCCAACGCTATATATCGTTCCTGTATGGAGCCTCCTATTTCCCGGTTTTTCATCTCGAAATAGTAATTGGTCGACATCATGAGATCGCAAAACCAGCGACAGAACACAGGAGAAGTATTCAATATTTTCTCAATGGAGGATTTGTGGATTTTCAGAAGGCGGCAGTCGCAACAAGCCTCAATGTTGGTAATCGAAGGCATGTCGCGGTAAAAAGAATGCCAGGAGCATACAAAGGTACCGGGCTGTGCGAAAGCATCCACAATCTCCTTGTCGCCTTGAAAAAGGAAACGTGCCAGGATACCCTCAAGCAATATATACATATTGCGGTCGGTCATCCCATATTTGCATATAGCCTCGCCGCGCCTTAGCTCTATGATTTCAGCATGCGAAACGAGTTTCTCGAGTTCCGCCGTGTCAAGCGTCATCTTACACTCATCCGTCAGCAATTCTTTCAGCAATGCAAAATCCTCGTTAGACATTGTGCCCGGTAAATAAAATTAAATCGGTTTTATATAAAACGTTATATGATTCATCAAAATTATTGCGTAATAGTCAAATATCCTTAATATGGCACTATCCATATTAGGTGAATTTACAATTATATGCTCTCTGGTCTTTGCTCATTTTTGGAATAACAGAACTGAACCTTAACCGCGCATTTTTGGAATCACTGAAGTGAACCATCAGTGCAGTTCCGGTCAGTTATGTGATTCCAAAAACTATACAGTAAACCAAAATCAGGGAAAGACAGTGTTCAAAATTATCTGCACAGGGTGTGCAACTTTTTTGCGGTAATTTTGTGTTATAAAAACAAAGATTATGAGCAAGCACTGTAAAGAATGCCATGGGGGCCATGGCCATACTCATAGCCAAGAACACAGCCACAGTCATGGCGGCGGTCATGAAAGCGTGCGGCGGAGTTATTCTCTCGAGATAGCCAGCGCGGCATTGCTGGCAGCATCTCTTGTGGTGCAGCATACGGTAAGCTTTCAGGGTGGCAATGAGGGCGTGCACCGCAACTGGTGGCTCTTCGCCATATATGCGGTGTCGTTGTTGCCGGTGGGGTTGCCGGTGATCAGAGAGATGCTGATGTCATGGCGCCAGGGTAGCGTGATGAATGAGTTCACGCTGATGGTGGCGGCCTCGGCGGGAGCTTTCATCATCGGCGAATACCCTGAAGCCGTGGCCGTGCTTCTCTTCTATTCTTTCGGAGAGAAGCTGGAGGATTCGGCGTCCGACGATGTGCGGCGGCGCATAAAGTCGCTGTTGGGCCGCATTCCCGACCGGGCCACGATGATAGACCCGACGGGCGCCCGACATACCGTAAGCCCCGAGATGCTGCCCGTAGGCACCAGAATCCTGGTTATGCCCGGCGAGAGGGTTCCCATCGATGCCCGCTATGAGGGGAAAGAGGCTGCCGACTTCGACACCGCCGCCATTACGGGCGAGTCGGTACCCCGCGCTTTCAACCCCGGCGACGACCTTCCTTCAGGCATAATTCCCGTCGACACCCCCATCGAGGCCGTGACGACGCGCCCCTTCAGCGATTCATCCATGACGCGTATCCTCCGAATGATCGAGGATGCCCAGGCCGGCAAATCCCATACCGAAACCATGCTCCGCCGTATCACACGCTGGTATACGCCGGTGGTCTTCGCGCTGGCCTTGGCCATTTTCGTCATACCATGGTGCTGGTATGCATTGGGAGGACACGGGACGTTTGTATGGGCCGACTGGTTCAGGCGTTCGCTGGTGTTCCTTGTATGCTCTTGTCCCTGTGCGCTGGTGGTCAGCATCCCGCTGAGTTACTTCGTATCGTTAGGCACGGCGTCCCGGCTGGGACTTCTCTTCAAAGGCTCCCGATTCCTTGACGGTATGCGCAAGCTGCGCATGGTGGTATTCGACAAGACAGGCACCCTCACCACAGGGAGTTTCCATATCGAGGCCATAAGGCCGGCGCAGGGCATATCTCCCGAAGAGGTGGTTGCCGCCGTTGCCGCCGTGGATGCCGACTCATCCCACCCGCTCGCAAAGGCCGTATGCGGCTATGCCCGGGAGCATGGGATAAAAATGCCCGAGGCTAAGGATGTGAAGACAGTCCGTCACGGCATTACAGGCGTTGCCGGCGGCAAAAGGATACTTGCCGGTTCCGAAAAGCTGATGGCTGCCGATAACATACCCATACCTGCCGACGATGCGTCAGGCTCACGCATATGCGTGGCCGCCGACGGTAGTTATATAGGATCGGTATACCTTGTAGACACCATCAAGAATGAAGCCAGATCTGTATTCGATGCGCTTCACAAGGAGGGCGTCAAGGTGATGATACTTAGTGGCGACAGGGCGCCGGCCGTACGCCGGGTTGCGGAATCCTTGGGCGCCGACGGCTGGAATGCCGAATTGCTGCCGGAAGATAAGCAGCGGATAGTCAAAGAGCTTCACGAGAAGGAGCCGGTGGCCTTTGTGGGCGATGGCATCAACGATGCGCCGGCGATAGCGGCCTCGGATTTGGGCGTGGCCATGGGTACCATGGGCACCGGCATGACCATGGATACCGCCGACGTGATAATATCCGGCGACAATCTGCGGCTGATAGAAAGGGGAATACGGCTGTCGAAGCGGGTACGCCTCACGGTGATCGAGAATGTATCCTTCGCTCTGGGCGTCAAGGCATTGGTGATGACACTCGGGGCCTGCGGCATAGCCACACTATGGGCTGCGGTCTTCGCCGACACGGGCGTGACCCTCATCACCATCCTCTGGACGCTCCTTACGCTCCGGAGACATCTTTAACACACTGATGTTGCGCATGTGATCAGGATAAATTATTTTTGCAGTCGAAGTAGTTTCGACTAATTTTTATGATTGATTATTAAGGCTCTGTTCCTTAAAAATTGTTCACGCAGGGGTCGCAGGCTTTAGACGATTTTCTCCATGCAGGTGAGGGAACATAGCGGGCTATGTGACTGAACCAAAGGGTGAAAAGCGTCAA
>CABUTY010000025.1 GCA_902494595.1 uncultured Porphyromonadaceae bacterium
GTGCAGGGCAAGCGCACAATTGTGGTGGACCTCGACATGCGGAAGGGCACCATCAACAATTATGTGGGCAAGCATCATCATGGCGTGGTGGATTATCTCAACGGCCGCTCCTCCGACCTCGACAGCCTCATAGTGAATGTGGACAGCCATCCCAACCTGTCGGTGCTTCCCGTGGGATTCCTGCCTCCCAACCCCACGGAGCTGCTCAAGAAAGAGAGCTTCCACAGGATGATCGAGGAGCTGCGCAAGGATTACGACGTAGTAGTGCTCGACTGTCCGCCGGTGGATGTGGTGGCCGCCTCGGCGATTATTACCAAGGAGGCCGACATGACGATATTCGTGGTACGTGCCGGGCTGCTTGAACGCGACCAGCTCCCAGTGATCGAGGAATATTACCAGAGCGGCAAGTTCTCGAACATGGCTCTGCTCCTTAACGGTACCGACCAGTACGCAAGCCTCTACGGCAGCACATCCTACGGCTACGGCAAGCATGCCGGCTACTACGCCAATAATTGAAAGGCTGCCCATCACATAAGACACATCCATCACATAAGCCACATAAATCACATCTCCATAAATAAAGAGGCCGCTCTCGAAGAGCGGCCTCTTTATTTAAATGATCAGTCTCAGTTGAGATAAGAAAGGTTAATGCCTTTGAATTCAAGGTCGTTCTGGGCGCGTTTAAGCAACGCTGGATTGAGCCGTACGGCTTTCTGGAGCTGCTGTACCACCTCGGTGTTGTTGTGGGTTCTGGCGGCGGCTACGGCCTTCAGATAGTAGGTGTCGGCATTAGGCGATTTCACATTGTTGAGGATTGAGGTGGCCTCGGAGTAATTGCGTGCCATGATCTGGGCCACGGCGGCATTGTTGCTCTTGGTGTCGCCGAAGGCGTTGATGGCCTTCTGGATGTCGCCCTGCGCAAGGTAGAGGGTGCCCAGCGCGTCGGCGCTCTCCGGTACTCCCGCTGCCGATCCGAAATATTCGTTGGCCTTGGCCATGTCGCCATTCATCATAGCTGCCAGTCCAAGGTTCATCACCGGCTCCTTGGCCTGTGGGTTGAGACGAAGAGCCTGCTGCCAGTTGGCTACCGCTCCGCTGTAGTCGCCGGCTATGAACTGCGTGTCGCCAAGGTTGTTGTAGGCGCGGTAGTCCTTCGGATGAAGTTCGGCGGCACGGTTGTAGATTTCCATCTTCTTCATGTTGTCGTCGGTAAGCGTGGCAACGTACAGAATCTCCTCTTCGGTAAGCTTCTGGGGATCGGTGTTGAAGAGGTTCACCAGCTCCTGGTCAGACTTGCCGATGGTGTTGATGGTGGCCATCACGCGGCTGTAACGCAGCTGGGGAAGTATCTGGTCGGCAAGCTCGTTGAATACCGACGACATATTGCGGATCTCGCGCTCGCGGTCTTGAGGGTCGGGATACATGCGCAGCACCGACAGGATAAGGTCCTTGTCCTGGATGTTGCTCTTCTCCACCAGCTTCTCGAAACCTTCCCAGTCCTCGGGGGTGAAGCTGGAGGTGAGCTCGCCGAACTCAGAGATCTTGTCGCGTTTCAGCTGCCCTTCCACATAGTTGGTGGTGTTCTTCTCGCGTTTCTCGGCGAGGTTGGTGTTGAACTCCAGCGAACCCTCGGGGCTGGCGTAGGAGTTGACGGTGATTCCGGCGATTTCCTGATTGGCGGCCTGATTGGCCTCCATCAGCCTCCGGTTAAGGTCGATATAATCGGCCTTGTCAACCTGGTTGGCGCGTATGTTGGCCTGGTTGATGAGGAAGTGTATGTCGGCGGAATATTTCTGGCTTATCACTTTCTGGAAGCCGTCGGGGGCCACAGCCGGGGTGACCGTCTTGGCGTTGGCGAAGGTGGAGGTAGCCACTACGCCGTAACCCACTTTAACGCGCGGCAGCTTGTAGGTCTTGCCGTTCTGGTCGACGTTGAAGTCGAGATAGAGGTCGGAGACAGCCATCTCCGGACGATAGGCCATGTTGAAAGGTATCGACACGCTGCCGCCGTTGACCCAGTCAACCACCTGGCCGTTGGCGCGTACATCCTCGCCCTGGAAAACCACCGGCTGCGCCGTGGCTTCCCCGGTGCCTGTCATCGTGTTCCACTGGAGCACCGGTATGGCCGTAACCTTAGCATTCTTGACCATGAATTTCGCCGGTATGGCGCCCGTTACTGTACCCGGCACCCGCTCCCCTACCGTTGCCAACGGCGTAGGGTTCGTGCGGAAGTAGTCGCTGCTGAATTGCCCAAGTTTCTTGTTGCAACCCGTCAGAAGAACGCATCCTCCGGCCAGCGTCAGATAAATAAGCTTTCTGTTCATCACTCTTTGTTTATCGTATTTTAAGTTTATCGTATTTTTAGGTTTATCGTGTTTTAAAGTTTAAGTTCCTGTTACAGCAGGCTTGTTTCCGGCTGCACACCGCCGAAGCCTCCGTAATAATCCGTAAAGATATGAAAAAAATATGGGTGACACAACACTAAAGTGCATAAGAGGTGAAAAACAGTTATTAATGACCCGCAACAGCGTATAACCAAGCGTTTAAGACGGCTGCTGGAATGTTAAAAACCGGGGAAAAGTCGGGCTAAAAAAGGTATTGCGAAAAAAATATGGAGAAAAATTTGGTGGAAAGAAAAAGAAGTATTAATTTTGCACTCGCAAAAGGGGATGACAATCCCCGCAAAGTTGACTCCGTGGCTCAGTTGGTAGAGCAAATGACTCTTAATCATTGGGTCGTGGGTTCGAGCCCCACCGGGGTCACTTAACAAAATGGCAAATCGCCGCAAAGCACTGAAATCACTTGATTTTCAGTGCTTTTTTAATTTGCCAAAATTTCAGATTTGCGCAGAATACATGATCAGCACTTTTGCCCAAGCGCGCTCTATGCTGCCAGGATCTGGTTGTAGAGCATGCACATCACGCCGGCTACAAGGGCGTAGGTCGCCGGCTTTTCGTAGCCATGGCTGTGGGTCTCGGGTATCATCTCGTCGCTTATCACGTACAGCATGGCTCCTCCCGCCAGTGCCGTGACCATCGGCAGCAGGAAGGATGATATGTCGCCGATGAAATACCCCATAACCACGCCGGCAATCTCCATCATCGCCACTGCCACGCTTATGCCTATCACCCGCAGATAGCTAACGCCGACCATAAGCAACGGCGTGACTACCACCATCCCCTCGGGAATATTCTGCAGTGCTATGGTTATGGCCACGGTATACGCATTGCCGGTGTTGCCATCGTCAAACACCACTCCCGCAGCCAACCCCTCCGGAAATTTATGAATGGCTATGGCCATCACGAACAGGAGAATGCGGTTGATGCTCCGGTTATTGTGGCCATGTGTTTCTTCGCCGGATGCGTGAGGGTCGAGTCCGCTGATATGATGCAGGTGAGGAGTGATTTTGTCGAGCAAGGCGATAAGCAGCACGCCGAGAGCTACGCCGGCAGGCGGCTGCCACCATCCCTTTGCACCCGCCATCTCCACAGCCGGCAAGATTAGGCATACCAGCGACGCCGCAAGCATCATACCGGCGCAGAACCCGAGAAAAATGTCGTTCCACCGGTGAGGAATCCTCTTCACCAGCAGCCCTGCCGTCGACCCGGCCAGCGACGCCAGCCCAAGTCCCGCCGCACATATGATCATCTCCCGGAACATCGCTATTTCTTTAATAACCATTCAGGACTTAATCAAGATCAGAAGAGGGTTCATTAATATTATCTTTTCCCGATTCTTTTCGGTATTGAGCAGGAGTGATACCGTAGAATTTATTGAAGTGGCTGTAATATGTCGCTCTTCGTACATAGCCGCAAACTTCGGCAATGCCGTCGATGGTCCAGTCGGGATGTTCCTTGATGAGTTTCACCGAGTGTTCTATTCTCAGTTTTGTGATGTAATCGCCGGGAGTCAGACCCGTAAACTCATGAATCAGCTGGATCACTTTGATGCGTGAGAGTCCCGTAGCTTTTACTATGCCTTCGCGGTTGAACTGGGGAGTTTTGAACAATTGGTCTTTCAAGATTATCTGCTCCATGCGGTTGAAGGCATTCCGGTCATCATTTTGCCCATGCTCTTCGGCATTCTCCCATTGCTCTTTTTCGCGTTGAAGCATCAGTTCATCGATACGTATGGCAGCCAGCCTGTTATGCTTCCTGATGACCTGGTACTGCCACCAGAGTATGATGAGTATCAGCCCTATGAGAAGAATGATTCCGCAGGCCGACCAGAGAAGAATTAGACGTTTCTGCGACGCGGCTTTCTCTTTTTCCAGTTCGAGTTGATTCTCGTTTAGCGCGAATACCGTGGCCAGTTCTTGAGCCTGAGTGGTTTTTTCGCGAGTGTAGAGGCTGTCTTGAACCGCGTTGGCGCGTTCCATCAGGTTGAAAGCACGTTTATAGTTGCCTAATCCCGCTTCTGCTCTTGCATTGGAAATCAGCAGACTTTGGTAATCGCCGTTGATGGTGTCGCAACCATCAAACATCTTGAACAACGGTGCGGTAAATTCCAATACGGTAGAATACTTTCCGGCATTGAGCAGATAATCTGTGATATACGGTTTCCCGACTTCCGAACTACCATAGTCGGTAGCCATAAACATAGAATATGCGGAAGCCGCTTCAGAAGGCTTGCCGGCCATTTCCGCACTGGAAGCTATTCTTGCGTAGGTGTAGGCTCTCTGTTGGTCGGTAAATCCTTCGGGCGCACCCCCGACCCTGTCGATTTTATCAATAATGGCGAGTCGCTTCTGACCTTCCTGTAACGCTTCTTTATAACGGTTGTCGGCATAAAGTTGAATAATCTTGACGCCGTAGGCCGCCGAGACATTGGCCAGAACTCGAGCATCGTACGAACCGCCGCCCTTGTTTATAATGGATTCTATGGCCTGATATCCTCGGGTTTTGTCATTGAGAGCGAAGTAGGTCTTGGCCATTGTGGTCATAACATTAAGTTCGGCAGGGAGATTTTCCGACTGTCGTGCCAGATTCATGGCTTCCGTACAAGAGTTGACACACCCCTGAAGATTGCCGAAGAAAGATTGGCTTGTGGCAAGAAGGGTAAGCGCATTGGTGTGTTCTTTAGGGTGTGTCGCCATCGAATCGCTCTCCAATGTCTCGCACGCATATTTGTAAACGTAGGAGAACATCCGCTTCTCATTGTAGGCAACGGCTCTCAGCAAACTGATACGGTAAGGAGGAAGCGACGGTTTCCTTGATTGCTCGATGTTATCGAGAATGGAGAGGACAGAATCCGGATTCTCCACAATCATCGACCGAAGCATTCTCTCATCGGCGCCCTGTGTGGGGCGGTCGGCTGCTCTTGCCATCGGCAAAACCGATAGGGCCATGAGAATGGCCAGTGCTATGCGAGTTGTTTTCATCAGTGCAAAATTACGAAAAATTTCTGAACACGTTCTTTATCCCCATATGTTGCTCCAGAGCCAGTATCTCTCTATTTATCAGTCAGTTGACTGATAAAGTACAACTTTCAGTACAAAGTTTTTCGGATTTATACCCCCACCTGGTCCGACAGAGTACAAATTCGGTGACCGATAATTTCCGGGCTTCAGATTTTTTTATGACCTTTGCAGTCCCAAATGTAAAAGAATGGGAAAAGACTCAGAAATACGAGACTGGCTTATAGAAAAGAAATACCTGTTAATGGCAATTGTAACAGGTGTTACCTTGCTGTTGGCAATAGTCATCATAGTGATTCTGCTGAAGCTCTCATTCTTTGATTAGGCTAAGAGCGCTCTAAGGGTTTGTGGGCGAGTCTATGTAACAAATCAACATTAATAACAAATCATAACAGAACAATGAAAAGTACCCTTTTCAAGGCTCTTACCATCATGATGGGCATGGTAATGAGTATCTCTCTCGTTTCCTGTGGAGACGATGATGACAACAACGAGCCCGAAGACCCCAAGGCTGTCGCCTACTACGATGTGAAGTATGTGACCAACCTGGGCGAAGACTGGTTCAAGTTCTTTGACGTAACAATCACTTATGTCAACGGAGCTGGTGTAGAGAAGACCGAGACAATCGTGGAAAATACCGATTTGTCGGATAAAATCCAGGCCAATGTGGCACCCAACACGATCAACTTCAAGATTCATGTTGTCCGCAAAGCAACTATCCCTGAAGTCAATCCTAATATCCCCTACCATTTCGCCGGACAGGCTCAGCTCTTTGTTCAGGCATATCTTAAAGACAACACGAAAGGCGAATTTGGTGGCGACCTCGGACTTGTAAGCACTCGTGGAACCACCATTGGTGGCAAAGACATGGAGAAATTCCTGAAAGAATACAGCGGCACTGATATTTTCAATCACTCGGTGCAACTTAAGAAATAAAATTCCATACAAACTCTAAACAGATGACCGGACCGAAAGAATCAATGCTCCCGGTTCGGTCATCTGCTTTCTAAACAACTCCTCCGCAACATGAAACTTACCAATCTGATCACAGCTACATTCCTTGCGCTTAGTCTTGCAATGGCATCATGTGCGTCGGAGGAACCGCTTATAGACCCCTCAAAAGACGTATTGCGCAGTTATGAGTTTACAATCTTTGACTCGCAAAATGATTTAAGTTTTAGCCTTGCTGACATTTCTACACCAGTAGCACGCGTTGAGTCACCATTCAATTGGCTTGATATTTCTCAGGGAGATAATGATGAGTCCGGATTTACGCGCATCCAGATAGTCCGTACAAAACCTACTCCCGATGGTTTCGATTCGGATGAAGCATATCTTTATTTAGCCGACAATAAGGCAGTGAAGGTGACCATCACCGCCGCAGGCGTTCTCAGGCCCTCAGATGATAATTCTTATGACGACTTCAACAAAGAGTGGTGGAATCAAACCTCCATTAAATATGTGGATAAAGATTATCCCCAAGGAGTTGAAATAGAGTTACCATGGTCTCAGGCCAGAACGACACAGATTCCTGCTGCTTTAATAGATGGGGTCAACCCCGGAGATAGAGTTCATCCTAATGAAGGATGGTCTATGGCCTATAATCTTTTTTCAGCCTATCCCAGCAAGCCTTATTTCATGCTGTATAATAAATACAGTGGCATTTTGAGGGTATTTTACTATCAGATTAAGGATGTAAATTCCGGAGGCGAATTTTCTTTCGCAGTGACTCCCGGCCAAATAAGTACACCTAAATTTCCGTTCTATCACTCATTACAATATGGCATACCGGTTTGCAACGAGGGCATACAGAATATAAATGTTCTGAACATATTGAGTAATGGGGAAAGCCCTTTCCAACAACTGATAACCCCTTATGTTAAAGATGACGTAGTTCTGCATAGCGGATGGTATTGCTTTGATATTGACATGAGTGCTTATAATCCCAACCAAAAGTCTCCTTTTGCCAATGCTGATGTTTTGTCAATAAATTGCAAGACTTCAAGTAGCCAGCAAATTACTTTAGCTGGAACTTTTGATGGTAATAGCACAGGTACAATAAAAGGCACTTCAACATCCTCGGGAAAAGGGAAAACAGTGATGGATGATCTTAAAGGTAGTGTTACTCCTGTCAAAAACATGGTGGACGCCATCAAGAAAGGTGAAACTCTGAAAGCCATTTTCAATGGTGGAATGACCGTCTACAACATATATAAGTTGATATCCTCTGATTACGGTAAAGAGTCTCCCGCTCCGGAACCTCCGACAATTGAACAATCCTTCAGCGGAAAGATTTCTCTCTCAGGTTACACTTATTCGGCAACCTCAAATAATGCATCAGGAGTAGAGTTTTATTATAATGCTTTTGAACAAGACAATAGCGAAGTAGGCGCCGGCGTATGGAGCTTGCAGGACAATCCTGTAGTATATGTAATAAACGATCTTCTTATGGGTGAAGAAGATTATTTTACCACAGTTGTCAGCAAAGATGGTTATTTGATAGGCGCAGATAATCCTGAGGAATATAATTTACGATTGTTTACTTATTTTGATCCAAGCTCTATTAAGATAAATCTCAATACACAATTATTCAATAACATTCGTAATGTGAAAGTCTCATGGATATATGGGGTGTATCCTAATCAAGCTGACACCCGTACCGACATATATAGGAAAGATTTATTAAATCTCACTATTCAGGACCCGGTATTCATTAACAGGGAAGAACATTTGTACAAGCGATATATCAGTCTTTCCTCTACATTTGCAAACATGTCTTATTTACAATTCCCATTAAAGGAAGAAAAGAAGTATCTGACACAGATTGATTCGGGTACCGAAGTGAAATACTATTTACAAAAGGGTGGTAAGTATCGTTACTATGGTCATCCCGGTAATAATCTCCGGTCAACGGACGATAATTTCTTTGTAGTAGACCCAGTTGTGTTTTTACCCTGCGAGGTAATAAAACAAAACGGAAATGACGAATATGGGCAATCAATAGTGTATGATTTCAAGGCTCCAGATTTTGTTGTGGGTGTAATGCTTACGTTTGACTTTACCGATGAGAACGGGCAGACTTTACATGCATGTTATTCTAAAAGATTCTTACCGGAAGTAAAAAGTATATCCACTGCCGAATTGCTCAATAGACAAGGAACACTTGAAAGTTATGCAAAATCACTTAATCATCAGACGCTCAACGGAGGTATACAAGTTTCCCATGGGAATATACAACCGCTAATTAACAGAGTCCTTAAAACAATTGAATATATCAAAAACAACAAATAATATGAATAAATTTATCATTTATCTGATGTCAGTTGCTTTTATGGCGGCGACATTCACAGCGTGTTCAGATGACGGAGAACCCGAGCCGACGCCCAATCCGGAGGATGAACCGGTCATCACAATCGATGAACTTGGCGTCCTTCAAGACAATTTGGTTGTGCTTAATGAAGATGGAAGTATCAAAGAACGTGTTTATGGAGTGGTCCTTGATGAGTCTACCCCCAATACCGTGTCAATAGGGGTTGATGATTTTGATGAAGCTCGAGAAATTTTCTCGGTTATGTTTGCAGACACCACGCTTATCAGTAATAATGGTACTCTTGCACAATTCTCTACGCGTCAAGGAAAAGCAGAATTAATAGAGGATAAGGGCACAGCCGGATTGGTAGCGCATGCTGTTTTTGATGTCGAGGGCCTGAAATGGGTAGACCGCATCAATTTCATCGCGCATTCGGCATGGCCTGAGAATACAACCGAAGCATTCTCTCCCTACAAAGTCGGTATTGGATATGAAATGGAGGGACTTATAGGAGAAACGAATGAACGATATGTATGTATAAGACAATACAAAGAAGGAAGTCCTGCAATACTGGTTGCCATAACAAAAGACAGCTGGTGTTTTAGGGTGTCCGGATATTGGCGACGCATCGCAGACCGTTCTCCTTGCAAAAATAATGCCCAAATGATTGCTAAAATATTGCAAGCAAGATGGGATTTCTTTAAGGGTTGTTATAATGTGGATGGTATGACATATCTGCATGAAAACTATGATTATTGGATAGATGAGTGGTGGGGGGCTCCTATGATTGGTTTCCGCTGGACAATCAACTTGAAGAATAGTAACCTTAAACGTCATGATGTAATGTGGAGAGACCCTAAATACTTCATATTACTCTACACGAAACCCGGACTCGCTTCATAAAATGAAGAATATCCTCATCATCTCCGCATTATTCATCCTGTTTGTCGGTTGCGGCAAGCAGGATGAGCCTGTGCATGGAAATGTCCAATTATGCGCTGACATCACTGTCGTTACCCCGTTGTCTGGATTAGGTGACAACGGATATAATGACGAGGCGTTGTCAGGAGTGCTTGAGGCTGTATCCACTTCCCGTCTTGAA